>NZ_JAALDU010000388.1 GCF_014145015.1 Dietzia sp. E1
GGCCCCGCTCCCTGGCGGCTCCGATAAAGTTACACGGGACTGTCTCTAAAGCCAAATCCGGTGCCTTTTGGCTGGTCAGGCGCCCATGGCTGTCAACCGGTGGTCGGCTTGTTCCAGTGAGGCGACGCCGAAGTGCCGCCGGCGAGGATCCCCGGCCTTCGTTGTGGCCTCGTCCCGGTAGTGGCTCGAGCTCGAACCTTCTCAGCGGACCTCATTCGTTCGCCTTCCTTCCCCAGGTCGGCACTGCGCAGGCAGCGTCCTAATAGGTCCACAGCGAGCGCAACAGGCCGGCGGCCGGACGCAAGATGGTCGCCGCCATCCCTTATTCGTCGGTCGCCTGCGGGAGTGGACAACCGCGACACGTTCTGCGCGGAGAGGCCTACCGCGGATGCAGGTGCCGTGACGCCTTCCATGTCGCCACGTGATCACGAGGCGCACAACTCGGCCGCGACATGGTCGCGCCGACCTGGGCGATTCGCCTTCTCGGGCGCAGACGTAGGTCAGTGGTTATCCGGCCAGCTGTTGCGTTGGGACACATCGCTGCGGGCAATAGACCAAAGGGTTCTGCGGAGCCGACCGCGACTCGACCGCCCACAGGGAGATCCCAATGTCCCTTGACACCGGTGAAGCTGAGCGCTCTCTCGTTCGAAATTTTCCATGACCGTGAGGTCCCGTCGGCTCACGGCATGCTTTCCCTGCTGGTACCCACAACGTCGACGCTCGTCTGCCCCATCTCGTGCGACCAGCCAGACTCACTCACCCAGCAGCAGTCATCACGCAACGACAGCGGGCGTTCGGCACCTCGCCTGAATCACCGGGCCTACAGACGCCACGAGACGCGCAGGGGCCGGCCACTGCCTACGCGGGATGCTCGTCAGGGGAAGCGAGGTCAACGCCCTCCTCTGGGTACTCCGCAGGGTGCGACCTCGATCCGGGACCGTGGTTCTCGTACCGTCGGGTCGCGGCTGCAGGAGAGAGTTACGAGCGGCACCGCGGCGGGGCGCCCACGGCCCCTGGTTACGAGCGTTTGCGCTCTTACGTTCACGCGCGGCGGGGCGCCGCCGGTCGCAGCGTCTCGGGGCCCAGCGGTTACCCCCAGTGGGGTTGCGCATTACAGCGGGTCATCTAACGCTCTCGTGCATTTCTCTGACCCCCGCTGGCTCCGGAGTGCGCGGGCCCTCGCACCGAATCACAGCGATCAGCGCGATTAGCGCGATCAGCCGAGATGACAGCGCACCTGTGTAGCGCTTGAGGCCAGAGACGAACCGCTCTGGCTACAGGGCTCGCACCTCACCGTCGCACCGAACTCCGGCGACGCCCCCGATGACCCCACTTTCACGGACGCCGAAGGACCGACCGAGGCGGTTCCACGACCGTACGAGTGCCTCCCACGAATCGCGAGTACCGATGAGCGCAGCGCCTTGGGGGGCAGACGCGGAGTCGTAACCCCCGACGCCTTCCTCCGCCGCATCGGCGGGTGTGAGGGCCCGGCGCCGCACTCCCGATCGCAATTCGTCGTTATAAGGACGCTCACGGCGGAGCCGGGCTCCGCGCGTGCGCTCGAGTTGCTCACCCGCCCCGTGGAGGCCGAAGGAGCGACTCTCCGCCCTGCCCGGCCCTGCCCTTTCTCGCCTGCCAGCTCAAAGTGTTGGCGCCGGCCAGCAGGCTGGTCCCTCCGTAGAATGAGAAAGCTCTGGAGCGGGCTGGCCGCTCTCGGCCAGAACCCCTGACCCGGGAAACCCCGGGGCGGGACCGAGAAGACGATCCGCCACGCGCGAACTACGTCGGCGCCTGAACACCGGTGCGGACGCCCCGAAGTCCACGTCATTCGACGCGCTGCGCGTCTCCCGGCCGTACAGCCCTCGGTTACTGCCGAAGGACGGGCCCCTTCGCCCCCGGGGTGTTCGAGGCCGATCGAGCGAGGTCGGCGAGCGATCTTCTCCGGCGCTGTCGTCTAAGCCACAGCAGATCACTATCAGCGCACCCGCCCGCACACCCCCCGGAAACCGCCGACTACACGCCCATGGAGCAGGCCGCGACCGATCGACACAACTACGCCGTCGCTTCCGGGACGAAGCGTCCGTAACCGGCCAGGGCATCCGGGTCGATACACCGGCGTCTGCGAGCAACGCGTCGGAGCGTCACCGAGCCCCGGGGCCATAGAACCCGCCGCCCTCCGCACGGCGCACCTGGCTTGCTCCACAGGTCTGCTGGCCGGGATTTAATGCGCCGCTCGACCCGGTGCCGATGGGGCCCGAGCATTCGCGGGCCGACCCGCAATGCTGGCACCCAGCCCTACTTGCCGACGCCGCGGTCATGAGCCAGCCGGCGCCCACATTCACCCGCCCCGGCGGTCCACCTGACTGAGCACCGCAACGTCGTCCAACTGGATTCACCGCAAACCAGGCACCCGCCGCGCGATGCCGATTACACGAACCGGGCATGATTACTCTGACCTCGGATCCCCCACTGACCCGGCAGGAGGGCCTCGCCGACGAGCAAGCTGAGTCCGCAGACCTCAGCCGGACGGCTCCCCCGAACAAGTCCCGCCGATCGCTCGGCATGCCGGGGCCAAGACCTGATGCGGAAACAGTTGTGGGACGTCTGTGGTGGTGGGTGGGTGAAATGGCGGGAACCCCC
>NZ_JAALDU010000389.1 GCF_014145015.1 Dietzia sp. E1
GACTGCGCTCGACGCCGGCCATGCGTCGGCTCGTCGCCGAGACCACGCTCGCGCCGCGTCAGCTGGTGCTGCCGGCGTTCGTCGCCGACGGGATCGACGCGCCGCGCGACATCTCGTCGCTGCCCGGGGTCGTCCAGCACACCGTCGACTCGCTGCGCCGCGAGGCCGTCGCCGCCGCCGAGGCCGGGCTCGGCGGCATCATGCTGTTCGGCGTCCCGCTCGACGCCGACAAGGACGCCACCGGAAGCTGTGGTGCCGACCCCGAGGGCATCCTCAACCGTGGCCTCGCGGCCGTCCGCGCCGAGGTGGGCGACGACCTCGTGATCATGGCCGACACCTGCCTCGACGAGTTCACCGACCACGGGCACTGCGGCGTCCTCGGCACCGACCCGCGCGGCGAGCAGATCGTCGACAACGACGCCACCCTCGTCGCCTACAACGACCTCGCCGTGTCCCAGGCCGCCGCCGGCGCCCACGTCGTGGCGCCCAGCGGGATGATGGACGGCCAGATCGCCGCCATCCGCGAAGCCCTCGACCGCGAGGGACACCAGGACGTGGCCGTGCTGGCCTACAGCGCCAAGTACGCCAGCGCCTTCTACGGCCCGTTCCGCGAGGCCGTCGGCTCGTCGCTGCGCGGCGACCGCCGCACCTACCAGCAGGATCCCGCCAACATGCGCGAGTCCCTGCGTGAGGTCCAGCTCGACCTCGACGAGGGCGCCGACATGGTGATGGTCAAGCCCGCCATGTCCTACCTCGACATCCTGCGGCAGACCGCCGAGATCTCCGACGTGCCCGTGGCGGTGTACCAGGTCTCCGGCGAGTACGCGATGATCTCCGCCGCCGCCGAACGCGGCTGGATCGACCACGACCCGGCCGTCATGGAGTCCCTGACGTCGATCCGACGCGCCGGCGCCGACATCGTCCTGACCTACTGGGCCCTTCACGCCGCCCGCCTGCTCTCCGAAGGCTGGGGCTCGCGGTGACACGCGCCAGCGGTCCCTGGCGACCGCCCGCCCGGCCCGAGCAGTCGGGCACGCCGGCCGAGCCCGGCTCGCCCACCGACCCCGCGGCGCCGCCGCCGGAGGAGATCCACACGGCGTGGGTGCTGTGGCTCGCCGCCGCC
>NZ_JAALDU010000390.1 GCF_014145015.1 Dietzia sp. E1
CCCGTCGACCTCGATGCGCCCCGCCGCCGGGATGAGGCCGGCCAGCGCGAACAGCAGAGTGGTCTTGCCGGAGCCGTTGGGACCGACCAGCGACACCCAGGACCCGGCGGGCACCGACAGGTCGATGCCGTGCAGGACGGGCGTGCGATCGCGGGCCACGTGGAGGTCCCGGCAGGACAGGGCGGGGCGACGCGGGTCGGCCGGGTCCGCGGCTGCCCGGCGTGCGGGGTCGGTCGGGCTCATATGTGCCCCCGACTGCGGCGCAGGACCACCAGGAAGAACGGGGCGCCGATCGCGGCGGTGACCACCCCGATCGGCAGCTCGGCCGGGCTCATGGCGGTGCGCGCGACGACGTCGGCGAGGACGAGGAACGTCGCCCCGGCCAGCAGGGACGTGGGCAGCAGCAGTCGGTGCCCGGGCCCGATGAGCATCCGCACGGCGTGCGGGATGACGATGCCCACGAACCCGATGAGGCCCGAGACCGACACGACCGCCGCGGTGCCGAGGGTGGCGACACTGATGAGGATGAGGCGCACGCGCGCCGGGGAGATGCCCAGCGTGGCGGCCTCGACGTCGCCGACCGCCATGACGTCGAGCATGCGCCGGAAGAGGGCGATCACCGCCACCGAGACGAGCACGTACGGCAGGACCGTCCGCACGTCGGTCCAGCCGCTTGTGGTGAGGCGTCCGAGCATCCACGAGTACACCTGCCGCAGCGTGTCGTCGTGACGCTGCATGAAGAAGGTCTGGATGGCGCTCGCGAACGCGGCCACCGCGACGCCGGCGAGGATGATGACGACCTCGCTGCGCCCGCCGCCCACGCTGCGCCCCAGCGCGTACGTGGCCATCACGGCGATCATGCCGCCGGCGAACGCGGCGGGCGGAACCAGGCCCGACCCCATCGCGCCGCCCACCACGATGGCCAGGGTCGCTCCCAGGCCGGCGCCGCTGGACACGCCCAGCAGGTACGGGTCAGCGAGCGGATTGCGGAACACGCCCTGGTAGGTGGCGCCCGCGATCGCGAGCGTCGCGCCGACGATCGCGCCCAGCACCACACGCGGGATACGGATCTCCCACAGGATCACCTGCTGGCGCTCGGTGAGGCCGGAGTCCACCGCTAGGAGCGGAAGGCGGTCGAGCAGGTCGAGCAGCACCCCGCCGGCGGTGAGTCCGGCCGGGCCGATGAGGGTGCCCAGCAGCATCGCCGCTCCGAAGAGCAGCGTCGCCCCGCCCAGCACGAGGGCGTGGCGGGGCGACGGGCGGGTCACGGGGTGGGCTGGGGCGCGGGCTGGTCGGCGGGGATCTGCGCGACGATCGCGGCGACCTCGCGCATGAAGTCCACGATGCGCGGGCCCCAGCGGCTGGCGAGGTCCTCGTCCACCACGTGGACCCGGTCCTCGCGCACGGCGGTGAGCCCGTCCCAGCCGGGACGCTGCGCCACGGTCTCCGCGGTCACTCCGCAGCACTGCCCGTCGGCGAGGAAGATGAGGTCAGGGTCGGCCTCGAGGATGAGTTCCTCCGACAGCTGCGGGTAGGTGTCATCGCCGGTGGCGATGGACGCCAGGCCGAGCATGGAGTAGATCTCGCCGACGTAGGTCGCGTCGGTGACGGTGTAGTACGTGTCGTCCAGCTCGTGGAAGTACGTCAGCGGCGTCTCGCGCTCGGGCACCGAGGCGACGATCTCGTCGATCTCGCCCTGCATGCGCGACACCAGCTCGGCGGCCTCGCCGATGTTGCCGGTGGCCGCGCCTACCTGCTCGAGCTGGGTGTACGTCTCGTCGAGCGTCTGGGCGGCGGGCAGCTGGAGCACCTCGACGCCCGAGCGCTCGAGCCCGGCCACGACGTCGGCGTTGTCGTCGGTGAGCACCACCAGGTCGGGGGCGTAGCCCAGGATCGCCTCGAGGTTGGGCGTGTAGCCGGATAGGTCGGTGACCGGCGCGTCCTCCGGGAAGTCGGAGCGCTCGTCCACCGCCACCACCTGGTCGCCCGCGCCGACGGCGTAGAGCATCTCGGTGGTCGTGGGGCTCAGGGACACGATGGCCTGCGGCTCGTCGGCCGCCGCGCCGGCCTGGTCGGCGGGGGCGGGGTCCTCGCCGTCGGAGCCGCTGCACGCGGTGGCGACGAGCGCCAGGGCGGCCAGCGGCGCGATCAACAGGGAGCGGGCTCGTGGGTGGGGCATGGCATCCTCCGCGGCTCGGAGGACGAAAACAGCTCGGGCCGCGGCGCGGGGCCGCTGCACGCGACCGTCCTTCGTCCGAGGTCAGTACGTACGGCTACCGCGGCACCGGCCGACCTGGCTCGCCCGTCCGGGGACGGGATCACAGTTGCGGGACAGCGTCGGATTCGCACCGACTTCCGCCGAGTTGCCGCGGGGGGTCCGACGCTGGTGGCCGGACCCGTCGAGGGTATCCCACCCGTCGCCGCGTCCGCCCATCCTGCGCCTCCGCTGCCGCCCCTGTCCGAGCCGCCCCGCGCCTGGCCGGGGCGGGGCGAGGGCACGCGGAGCTGGTGACGACGGTCGGGGAGGATGGATCGCGATACCTGTCGGCAGTGGGAGAGGACCGTGGAGATGACGACGACGACGAGTTCTGCAGGCGAGGGGCCTTCGGCCGCGGATCTGCGCGAGCAGGGTTTCGCGACCAGGCGCGAGGTGATGAGCGACGCCTTCGTCGACCGTGCCATGGACCGGGCTGTCGGGACGGCGTCGGAGGCGATCCAGCACGCGGTCGCAGAGAACGTGTGGGGCAACATCTGGAACCGGCCCGGGTTGGACCGACGGGATCGCAGCCTGCTTAATATCGGGATGCTCGTGGCACTGCGCGCGGACGCCGAGCCGGCGGGGCATGTACGCGGCGGGTTGACCAACGGGTTGACCCGCGAGGAGATCACCGAGGCGGTCATCCACGCCTCGGAGTACTGCGGCGCGCCGGCGGCCCTCGCGGCGACGAGGACCGTCCAGACCGTCTTCGACGACCTCGACGGGTGATCGCCCACACGGCCCAAGGACGTCATGGACGTCAGGTAGTCTCGACACGAGAGTGACAGACGCCACCCCTCGATCAAGGAGCCCCTCATGAAGAGCACGATGATGCCGGAGCAGTTGAACATCAGCACGATCCTGCAGTTCGGTGCGACCGTCCACTCCGATGCGGTCGTCACCACCTGGACCGATCAGGGACCACGGAAGATCACCTACGGCGATCTGGGCAAGCACGCCGCGCAGCTGGCCAACGCGCTGCGTTCCCTGGGGGTCGACGGTGACCAGCGGGTCGCCACATTCCAGTGGAACAACTCCGAGCACTTGGAGGCCTACCTCGCGATCCCGTCCATGGGCGCCGTGCTGCATCCGCTGAACATCCGGCTGTTCCCGGACCAGCTCGAGTTCGTGGCCAACCACGCAGAGGACAAGGTCGTGATCGTCGACCCGAGCCTCGTCCCGCTCCTGCAGCCGCTCCTGCCCCGGTTCTCGACGGTCGAGCACGTCATCGTCACCGGTGGGGGCGCCGCGAACCTCGAGGCTCCCGAGGGCATCCAGGTGCACGACTACGACGCGCTCCTCGCCGCCCAGCCCACCGAGTTCGATTGGCCGGAGGTCGACGAGAACTCCGGCGCCGCGATGGCCTACACCTCGGGCACCACCGGCGACCCGAAGGGCGTCGTCTACTCGCACCGGTCGATCTACCTCCACTCGATGCAGGTGTGCATGTCCGACGGCATGGACATCTCGCTCGACGACAACGTGCTGGCGATCGTGCCGATGTTCCACGCCATGTCGTGGGGCCTGCCGTACGCCGCGTTCATGGTGGGCGCCTCGCTGCTCATGCCGGAGCGTTTCCTGCAGCCCGAGCCGCTGGCCGCGATGATCGCCTCCGAGCGTCCGACGCTGGCCGCCGCCGTCCCCACGATCTGGCAGGCAGTGGACGCGTACAGCGTGGACCACCCCATCGACATGTCGAGCTTCCGTGCGGTCGTCGTGGGCGGCAGCTCGTGCCCGCCGGAGCTGATCCGCAAGTTCCGGGACAAATACGGGATCAACATCGTCCACGCGTGGGGCATGACCGAGACCTCGCCCATCGGCACCCTGTCCCGCCCGAAGGCCTCCCTGCCGGAGGAGAAGCAGTTCGAGCTCCGCATGACGCAGGGCCGACTCATCGCCGGCGTGAAGGCCCGTATCGTCGACGATTCCGGCCAGGCCCTGCCATGGGACGGCGAGTCCGTCGGCGAGCTGGAGGTCCGCGGCCCGTGGATCACCGGCAGTTACTACAAGGTGGACGCCTCGGACTCCTTCGACGACGGCTGGCTGCGCACCGGCGACGTGGGGTATATCAAGCCCGAGGCGTTCCTGCAGCTCACCGACCGCGCGAAGGACATCATCAAGTCCGGTGGCGAGTGGATCTCGTCCGTCGAGGTGGAGAACTACCTCCTCGAGCACCCGTCCGTGGCGGAGGCCGCCGTGATCGGTGTCCCCGACCCCAAGTGGGACGAGCGGCCGCTGGCCACCATCGTCGTCAAGGACGGTGTGCCCGACCCGAGCGTCGAGGAGCTGCGCGATCACCTGGCCGAACGGATGGCCAAGTGGCAGGTGCCCGAGAAGTTCGCGTTCGTCCACGAGATCCCCAAGACCTCCGTCGGCAAGCTCGACAAGAAGCGCATCCGCGTCTCGCATTCCGACGGCGAACTCACCGTGGTGAACGCCCTGGAGAACTAGGCAGGCGGAAGGTCGAACGCGGGAACGCGTCGTCGGCCAGCGGAGGGCCCGGGATTGCGGTATGACCGCCCCCGGGCCCTGCTTCTGCGCTACTGGCTGCTCGGTGCCAACCGTCCCGCCGGCCGCCACGCCGGCCGCCACGCCG
>NZ_JAALDU010000391.1 GCF_014145015.1 Dietzia sp. E1
CCAAGGGCGGCGCCGGGCTCATCATCACCGGCGCGTGCGCGATCGCGTTCCCCGTCGGCGCCGCCTCGCTCAAGGAGCCGGGCCTGTCCGACGACAAGTACATCCCCGGCCCCAAGGCGTTCACCGTCGACGGTAGGAGGCGCCACGGTGGGATCTCGGCAGCAGGTCGCCGCGCCCGAACATCCGGGAGCGCAAAGTGCCGGGTTCCGCTGTCAGTGGATATGAGCCACGGTGCTGCAGCACCGGCACGAGGTGCTCGATGACGTCCTCCCAGGTGCCGGGGTTGAGCGCGTAGGCCAGGTTGAAGCCGTCCACGTCGGTTTCCGCCATGAACCACTCGAGCGCATCGGCCACGGTCTCTCCCGACCCCACCACCACGGGGCCGCCCGTCGCGTTGAACCGGGCACTGTCGCGCAGCGTCCACCGCCCGTCCGAATCCGCGGCGCCCGACAGACTCGCCACCGTGGTCTGGATGGCCTCGGTGGCCACCGGATCCATTGGGGCGTCGAGGTCCTGTTGCGAGAGATCAATTCCCGACCAGCCGGAGTTGAGCACCAGATTGCCAGTCTCCGAGGCGTAGGAGAAGACGTCGCGGTACTTGGCCTCGGCCTCCGCGTCCGTCTCATCGACGACGATCGTCAGGAGCGCATAGATGCGCGCGGCATCCCGCCCGCGGCTCGCCGCCTCCAGTCCCGCGCGGATCCCGCTGACCTGATCACGGGTCTGCGCAAGAGTCGGGGCCGCCACGAAGATCGCCTCCGCGTTCTCGGTGGCAAAACGGACACCACGCTTCGACGCGCCGGCCTGGTAGATGACCGGGGTCCGCTGGGGCGACGGCTCCGAAAGATGCATGCCGGGAACGGTGAAGTACGTGCCGTCGTGGCAGATGGGGTGGACCTTCGTCGGATCGACAAACGTGTCACGCTCCGCATCGAGCACCACGGCGTCGTCCTCCCACGACCCCTCCCACAGTTTGTAGAGCACCTCCAGGTACTCGCCCGCGATCGTAGCGATCGTCATGGGAGAGCTGGTCGGTCTCGCCCAGGTTCTGCGCCGCGCTCTTCAGATACCCCGTCACCACGTTCCACCCCACCCGGCCGCCGGTCAGGTGGTCGAGCGTCGACATCCGCCGGGCAAAGGTATACGGATGCTCTGCCGAGGTACTGGCCGTGATACCGAACCCGAGATTCCCCGTCACCGCAGCCATGGCGCTGACCAGCATCATCGGGTCGTTCATCGGGGCCTTCGCCGCGGTCCGCAGAGCGGCGTCAGCACTACCGCCGTAGACGTCGTACGGGCCGAGTGCGTCCGCGAGGAAGATGCCGTCGAAGAGCCCACCCTCCAACAGCCGCGCCAGCCGGAGCCAGTGCTCCAGGCTCGTATAGTCCCGGGACCGATCATGCGGGTGCCGCCAGAGCCCGGGAATCTGGTGGCCCACGCCGTTGATGGCGAAGGCGTTGAACCGAATCCTGCGCCTCTGCCGCCCGTCAGCTGCATCGGATCGCGACGCCATAGATCTCCTCGCGGTAGTCGGGGGACCACCGCACGAGCGGGCGTGGCCGGAGCAGCGCCAGTGACATCCCTACGCGAGGACAAACTCGATCAGGTTCGCTCGGGTGTGATCTCAGCCCCCGGCGGGGCACCCCGTGTCACCGCACACACTACCCGTCGTCGATGAACGCTCACGGCGGACCATCCGCGCGTAGGTGGGCCACGACCCCGGCCATCGCGCGGTCACGGTCGGGGTTATCCGGCATCGCCAGGGTCACTCCGGCCGCCATACCGGCGGGCAGCCGCGCGACTCGGCGCAGTATCGTCTCGGCGAGGTCACCGTAGCGTGCGTTGACCACGACGGAGTCCAGAACCTCGTCGGTGACGACCTCGGTCAGCCGGTCCCATCGGCCGTCGCGCACGAGGGCCGCCAAACCCGCCTGCAGGTCCGGAAAGCCCTACCGCTCGAGCGCGTGCCGGTAGGCGGGAGTGGATTAGAGAAAAGCGAACAGGCGACGTCGTTCCTCCCGCGCGGTGGCGAGGTCATCGGCGGTCTCGCCGGTGATTACCTGCAGGCCGGTGACGATCTCGAACCCGTCGAGCGACCGGCCCGCCTCCGGGGCTCCTGCCTCCAGAGCCGGGAGGCAGGTCCCGGCCACGTAGGCACGGTCGGAGTTGGTGGGATGGGTGATGAGCCCATCAGCGCCGGTCCCCGCCACCGCCAGCATGCGAGGGCCCACCGCGCCCAGGTAGATCCACGGTGTGGGGGTCTGCTCGTCCGGGCCGGGGTTGAAGTACGGCTGCAGGCGGGTGAGCCGGTAGTGCCGCCCCTCGAACGGGGTGAGCTCGCCAGTGCGGAACGCCGCGAACGCCGCACGAAGGAGTTGGACATAGTCGTCCATCCGGTAGGCCGGCGCCGACCACGGCATCCCGTAGCGGTCCTCGATGTTCTGCCGGACCTGTGTCCCCAACCCCAGCTGGAGTCGGCCCCGGAGATCAACGACAGGTCCCATGCCGAGTACGCGGCCGCCAGGGGACTGCGGCGGCCGACGGGGAGATCGCCGCATCGGTGCTGGTGCAGACCTTCATCCGTCCTGTCTACCGGGCACCCGCACGCGTTCCGGGACCGCACCCCTCGTCGTCGCCGCCGCCATGGCCGCTCCCAAAACTGGAACCTGTTATCGACACCCGTCGACTCGGGCGTAATCTATCCCGTGTGACTACCCTCACCGCCTTTCCTCAGCTGATGTCCCCGGGCCGGATCGGCCCCATGGAGACCCCCAACCGCATCGTCCTGCCGGCCATGGACATGAACGTCTCCGAGGACGGTGAGATCGAGCAGTCGGAGATCGACCACTACGTCGCCCGCGCCAAGGGCGGCGCCGGGCTCATCATCACCGGCGCGTGCGCGATCGCGTTCCCCGTCGGCGCCGCCTCGCTCAAGGAGCCGGGCCTGTCCGACGACAAGTACATCCCCGGCCTCAAGGCCCTCGCCGACGCCGTGCACGCCGCCGGCTCCAAGCTGTGTGTGCAGTCCACCCACCACGGCAAGGTCGCCCGCGTGGACGTGGCCAACGACCGGCCGGTGATCGCCCCCAACGAGCCGGACTACAGCTACGACATGTCCGCGCTGGCCGACAGCACCCCCGAGGAGCTCGGCAAGATGGGCGCCGCCACCGGCGGCAAGAAGACCGTCTACAAGGAGATGGACCACGACGACATCGCGTGGCTCATCAACACCTGGGCCGACGCCGCCGAGCGGATCGCCAAGGCCGGCGCCGACGCGATCGAGATCCACGTGGCGCACGGCTACATCCTCGGCGTGTTCCTCAACAAGCGCGACAACCAGCGCACCGATGAGTACGGCGGATCGCTGGTCAACCGGGCGCGGCTGGCGTGCGAGGTCATCTCCGCCGTCAAGGAGCGCGTGGGGGACAAGCTGGCCGTGCTGGTGCGCGTGTCCGGCGAGGAGTACGGCCAGGAGGGCGGGCTCGAGCTGGACGAGGCGATCCTGGCCTCGCAGCTGTTCGAGAAGGCCGGCGCCGACGCCATCCACGTCACCGGCTGGGGCCGCAACCCCTTCGACAACTTCACCGACGGCCCCCTGCCCGACACCATCGGCGCCTACGTGGACAACGCCGCGGCCATCAAGCAGGCCGTGTCGGTGCCGGTCATCGCCGTGGGTCGCATGCTGCCCGAGGTGGCGGAGAAGGCGATCGACGACGGCAAGGTGGACTTCGCCGCCATGGGCCGGCAGCTGCTCGCCGATCCGGACCTGCCCAACAAGCTGGCCACCGGGCGGCGGTCCGAGGTCCGGCCGTGCATCAACTGCTACCTCTGCGTGGCCGAGAACTTCTTCGACGACACCCCCTTCTGCGCGGTGAACCCGGCGCTGGGTAACGAGAAGCTCCTCCCGCTGACGCCCGCGCCCAAGCGAGATCACGTCGTGGTGGTGGGCGCCGGACCCGCCGGGCTCGAGGCCGCGGTGGTCCTCACCGAGCGCGGACACCGCGTGACCGTGCTGGACAAGGCCGACCGGTTGGGCGGCACCATGTGGTTCTCCACCATCACCACGCCGGACAACGAGCCGCTCATCCGCTTCTTCGCCGCCGAGATCGAGCGGCTGGGCATCGACGTGCGCCTCAACACCGAGGCGACCGTGGAGACGATCCGTTCGCTCGGCGCCGACCGGGTGATCGTGGCGACGGGCGCCAAGCGTCCCGCCCCGGCCATCCCGGGCGGCGACCTGCCGCACGTGCACACCGGCGACTCGCTACGCGCGACCATGCTGGGCACCGCCACCGCCGACGAGGCCGGGCTGTTCCTGCGCCTGGTCGGGCGGCTGGGCAAGCTGTCGACCATCACCAAGCGGCCGGCGTGGATCCGGAACCTCACCAAGATCGCGCTGCCGATGGGCAAGAACGTCGTGGTGATCGGCGGATCGCTGGTGGGCCTGGAGCTGGCCGAGTTCCTGGCCGAGCGCGGGCGTCGCGTGACCCTGCTGCACGAGTCGCAGCAGCTGGGCCTGCCGCTGGCGATGCCGCGCCGGTGGACCGCGGTGCGGCATGCCAAGGAGCACGGCGTGGACATCCAGCGCCGTGTCTCGGTCACCCGCATCACCGAGTCGGGCGTGGAGTGGACCGACGCCAAGGGCAACGCCAAGTCGGCCGCGGCTGACATGGTGATCTACGCCGACGGCACGATGGCCGCCGCGCCGCTGGCCGACGAGCTGCGCGCCGCGGGTATCGACTGCGAGGTCGTGGGCGACGCCGGCGAGGTGGGCTACATCCACGGCGCCATCCACTCGGCGTTCAAGGTCGCGTCGGTCGACTGATCGAGCCGTTCTCTAGCGGAGGCCGCCCGGTTCCCCGGGCGGCCTCCACTAGAGAACTTCTACGCCAAGACGGCGCCGCCCCTCTGGCGATCCCCAGACTTGCTTATCGCGCAGCGCTCCTTGAATCCGAGGAGGCAGACCGCCGCTGCCACGGCCAGGAACGCGACGACGCCGAGAATGATCGGCCCGGCGGGGAACGGCAGCTCCTGCGACAAGACGAACGCGCCCATGAGCAGGACGAAGACCCCGAAGCCCTTGCGTAGCGCCCGCTCCGGCACGACGGAGGTGAGCCGGATGCCGACGAAGGAACCGGCGATGGCGGCGGCCGTGACGGCGGCGACGAGCGGCCAGTCGAGGCTGACCGACGTGAGGTAGCCGCCGAGACCGGCGAAGGACTTCATCGCGATGACGAGCAGGGAGGTGCCCACGGCGGCCGTCATGG
>NZ_JAALDU010000392.1 GCF_014145015.1 Dietzia sp. E1
AGCCGCCGCCCGCGCCGACCAGGCCGGTCGCGGCGCCCACGACGAGTCCGTCCAGGAGGATCCGCCAGAGCGGGTGGTGGTGCGTCTGACTCTGCCCGTCACGGTCCTTGCGTCCCTTGATCATCGCGCCCGCGGTGGCGATCATCATGAGCGCGAAGGCGATCATGAGGAGGGTGCCGGGGATGTAGCCACCGGCCAGGCCACCGAGGAACGCGCCGACCATCCCGGCCGCGCCGAAGATCAGGCCCGTGCGCCACCGGACGTTGCCCTTGCGGGCGTGTCCGATGAGGCTGACCAGCGAGGTGGCGCCCACGACGAACAGTGAGGTCGCGATGGCCTCGCGGGGGTCGAGCCCACCGATGTAAGTGAGCAGGGGGACCACGAGGATGGACCCGCCCCCGCCGAGAAGTCCCAGGGACAGGCCGACCAGGACGGCCAGGGCCACGACGACGATCGTGGTGATCTCCATGGAGGGTGCCTTTCTCCGGCGGGGGCGCCGGGGTCGCGGGCAGGGTGGTGGGTCAGGAACGGGTCGGCAGCGAGTCCAGGACGGTGCCGAGCCCGGGCTCGTCGGCCGGGCGGTTCCACGGCATCTTCGACAGCGCGGCGGCCATGGCGCACGAGTTGCTCGCGGCGGAGTAGGTCAGCCCCGCACCGATCGCGCCGGCGAGGTAGGCGAACTTCGGGGAGATGAGCTTCGAGGCGGTGACGCCGACCAGGACCAGCGAGCCGGCGGCCATGCGGACCTGCCGGTCCATCGCCCAGACGCCCTTGCTGCGGACGACCTCGCCGCCGGCGGACTCGTAGCCGGCGATCCCGCCGTCGAGCACGGTCACCGAGTCGCGGTCCACGCCCACAGCGCTGAGCCGCTCGCATGCCTGGCGGGCGCGGTTGCCGGACTGGCAGATGAGGACGACCTGGCCGGGGAGCCGCGAGGCGAACTCCTCGCCGTGCTCGGCGAGCAGCGGTAACGGCACGTTGTAGGAGCCGCGGATGTGGACCGAGGCGTACTCGGCGCCGGAGCGCACGTCGACCACGGTGGGCGGGGTGCCGCTGGTCATCGCATCGCGGAGCTCGGCGGGGGTCATGGTCGGGCTGGTGGTGAGGGTGGGGGACATGGGTGGTCGAGGCCTTTCCGGATGAGGTGAGTGGGTGTGGTCAGACGGACGCGAGGTTGCGTTCGGACCAGGCGGCATAGCTGCCCTCGAGCTCGACGACCCGGTAGCCGGCTCGCCGCAGGGCGCTGGCCGTCACCGAGTTGCGGACGCCGCTCTGGCAGTAGGTGACGATCGGACCGTCGGTCGGGAGCTGGTCGAGGTTCCACAGAACCCGGCCGCCGCTGAGCTGCTCGGAGCCGGGGATGTGGCCGTCCGCGTGCTCGGTCTTGTTGCGCACGTCCAGCACCATCGCCGCGTCGAATGTGGCGAGGTCGTCGGGCCGGATCATCTCGGGGGTCGTCATCGGCAGGCCGTCGAAGCTGGTCGTGTAGCCGGTGACGGTGTCGATGCCCACGCGGATCATGTGGTCGCGGTATTGCTCGGCGGTCTCCTCGTCCTCGGCGAGGACGACTAGGGGTGTGTCCTCGCGCTCGGGGTCGTAGACCCACGCGCCGTACGAGGCGGCCTTGTCGACGCCCGGGACGTTGAGGGCCCCGGGGACGGTGCCGGCGTGGACTTCGTCCTGGTCGCGGGTGTCGACGACGACGAGGTCGTTCTTCTCGAGCGCCTGGGCCAGTTCTCCAGTGCCGAACCGGCGGAGGGGTGCCAACGCTCCGAGGATCGCCGGGCCCTCCTTGTTCTGCCGCTTCATGCGGCCGAAGTAGGCGTGCGCGTCAGGTTGGCCCTCGAGCATCTCGTCGATGAAGCCCTGCTCGTCGTCGCGCTCGACGTAGTCGGCCCACCAGGCGAACCGGCGCTCGTAACCGACGGTGGTCGATGGGAGCGCGCCGAGGGCCTTGCCGCACGCGCTGCCCGAACCGTGGCCCGGGAACACCTGGACGTGGTCCGGCAGCGAGACGAAGGACTCCTTGAGGCTGCGGAAGATCTGTGAGGCGCCTTCGAAGCGGGTGTCGACCCCACCGGCGGCCTCGTCGAGCAGGTCCGGTCGGCCGAGATCACCGGCAAAGACGAAGTCGCCGGTGAGCATGTAACCGGGGGAGTCGGCGAACGCCCCGTCGGTGACGAGGAACGACAGGTGCTCGGGCGTGTGTCCCGGGGTGTGGACGGCCTCGACGGTGATGTTGCCCAGCGTGAGCTGGTCACCGTGGTGCAGGCGCTCGGCCTCGAAGCCGTACTGCCAGTCGTCGCCGCCCTCGCCGGACACGTAGATGGTCGCCCCGGTCGCCTCCGCCAGCTCGCGGGTGCCGGACAGGTAGTCGGCGTGGATGTGGGTCTCGGTGACGGCGGTGATCGTCATGCCGTGGCGTTCGGCCAGCTCCAGGTACTCGCGGATGTCGCGGCGGGCGTCCACCACCATCGCCTCGTTCTTCGCCTGGCAGCCGATGACGTACCCGGCCTGGGCGAGGTCCTCGTCGTAGATGCGCTCGAGAAGCACGGTGCTCTCCTTGTCGATCGGGTTCCCGGTCTCGGGGTGTGCCCCGAACATACATACCCCGGGGGGTATGTGCAACATGCCCCGGGGGGTATGCGACGAGCGGGCGGCAGGGGGGTGGCGAGCTACGTGCAGGGACTGGAGCGGGACACCCTAGGGGGTATAGACTGTGGTCACTTCTCGCCGATTACAGGGGGCCCGATGCAACTCGACACAGTCGAACTGACGCCGACACTCAACCGCCTCAAGCGCGCCCAGGGCCAGCTCGCCGCGGTCGTGCGCATGATCGAGGACGGCCGCGACTGCAAGGACGTCGTCACCCAGCTCTCGGCGGTGTCCAAGGCGCTGGATCGAGCGGGCTTCGCGATTATCGCCAGCGGGCTCGAGCAGTGCCTGACGAACCCCGACGAGACCCTGGACAAGAAGGAGCTGGAGAAGCTGTTCCTCTCCCTGGCCTGACCCACCGGAGTCCTACACTCCCGGGCCAGGGACACCTCAACGCCGTCGAAGAGATATCGAAGGAGTCGGTCATGACCTACACCCGCACTGTCACTGTCGACATGCCCTACGAGCAGGCCATGGAGCGCACGCGCGCTGCTCTGGCGGAGCAGGGCTTCGGCATTCTCACCGAGATCGACGTCAACGCGACGTTCGCCGCCAAGCTGGGTGGCGAGGCCGCGGACAAGGTGGGCGCCTACACGATCCTCGGAGCCTGCAATCCCGGCCTGGCCAGCAAGGCCCTGGCCGCCGAACCGGAGCTCGGCGCCCTGTTGCCGTGCAACGTCGTGGTGCGCCGCGGCAAGAACGCCGAGCAGACGACTATCGAGGCCATCGACCCGCAGACCATGGTCCAGCTCAGCGGCAGTCCGCAGGTGCGGGAAGTCGCCGACGATGCCGACGTGCGGCTGCGTGCTGCGCTGTCGGCGATCAGCGACGCCGCCCCCGGGGACTAGCCCGGTCGAGCTGTCCCCTCGCACGGTTCGGCAGCAATTGACGTGGTGTCTGCCTACCGTGAAGGCGTGGACATCGCGGAACTGTTGGAGCTGGAGCACCAAGGGTGGTCGTCGTTGTGCGATCGCACGGGGGCCGACTTCTACGGTCGCCTCATGACGCCCGACGCGGTGATGGTCCTGGCCCACGGTCAGGTGCTGGACCGTGAGGAGGTGGTCACCTCTCTCAACGACGCGCCGCCCTGGCGGACCTACGAGATCAGCGACGAGCGCCTCGTCGAGCTCAACGACGACGCGGTCGCGCTGGTCTACACAGGGCAGGCGTCCCGCGGCGACGGCGACGACTTCCACGCACTGATGTCCACCGTGTACACGCGCCGTCAGGGGCGGTGGCGGCTGGCGCTCTACCAGCAGACACCCATCCCACCGGCCGGGTGACCCTGCGGTGTCAGCAGTCCACACCCTCGAGTCGTAGGCACGCCGGCGGTAGCTCCTGATCAGGTCCGTAGCCATCGGCCGAGTCCGGGTCGAACGTCGGCGTCGGGTGCGTCCGCCAGTACTCTTCGGCGAACTGCCGGTTGTACTCCTCCTGATCGAAGGTCGGGACGGGCGGCGGCGGGACATACGTGGCGAGCATCTGGTCGGCACACGTCTGCGTCCAGCCGGACGTGCCATCGGTGAAGAACGTCGTACCGGTCTGGTGGTTCGCGGTGCCGCACGACGCGATCTGCTTCCCCAGGCAGTGAGGGCTCTCGTGGCTGGGCGCCCCCTGATATCCGACCGCCCCGCACGTGTCGGCGGCCGGCGCCGATGCTGTCGGGCTCGGCGGCGGTTCGCTGGAGCTGGCGCTTGTGGACGTCGATTCGGTGGAGCTGGCTGTCGTCGATGCCTGCACGGTGGTGGTGACGGTGGCCGGCGGGGGCGCCGGATCGTCTGCGCTGCAGGCGGCGAGGAGGAAGACGATCGGGGCGAGAGCGGCGAGCGCCGCAGCGATGCGAGAGTGCATATCGAGCCTTACGAGGAAGCGCGTGTCGCCCTCGAGTTGATGAAGGCCGGCGCGCGGGGTGGTGGGAGAATGTTAAACCCGTTACCACGTGTTGGTCACCGCAATGAGGCACGGAGACACGTCGGACATCGCTACGGCCGGAGCTCGATCAACTGCCGCGTCGCGCGGGTCATCGCCACGTAGCGGTCGACAGCCCCGGTGATGCCCGAATCGGTGTCGCCCGAGCCGAAGGACTCGGGATCGACGACGACAACGAGGTCGAACTCCAATCCCTTGGCCTCGGCCGGGGTCAGCGTGCGGACGCGGTCCGAGAAGGCCCGCTCGACGCCGGGGGAGCCGACAGCGCGAATCACGCACGCGACGCCCTCCGGGTGGGCCGCGAGCCAGTCCTCGAGAACCCGCGGCAGGTCCTCCACTCGGCCGTAGGTCACGGGCACCCCGCTGCTGCGCACGGACTCCGGGACGTTGGCGTCGGGCCGGACTGCGCGAATCACCGGGGCGGCGGCCTCCATGATCTCGCCCGGCGTGCGGTAGTTGATGCTCAGATACACGGTGGCGATCCGGGCGGACGGCAGGCCGATCCGCTCCAGCCGCTGCGGCCACGTCTCGGCGAAGTCCAGACGCGACTGCGCCCGGTCACCGACCACCGTGAGACTGCCCGACGGGCAGCGGCGCAGGATCATCCGCCACTGCGCGTCCGTGAGCTCCTGAGCCTCGTCCACGATGATGTGGCCGAACGGGCCGGACAGCCGGGGTGCGCCGGCCGCGGGGTCGTCGTCAGTCGTGGGGTCGAGCAGAGCCTCCTGCAGGTCGGCGTGGCGGAGCATCGGGGCGACGCCCTCGGGATCGTCGTCGGCGGCGATCACCTCGTCGATCACCTGCCGACGCCGCTCGAGTTCGGCGGCCCGCTCGGTCCGTCGGCGCTGCGACCTGAGCGCGCGGTCGGCATCGCCCAGCCGGTGGCGGGCCGCCTCCAGCAGCGGAAGATCGGCGCAGGTCCACGCGTTGAGGTCGGGCCGCTGCAGGAGCCGGAGCTGCTCGGTGGTGAGCCACGGCGCGCAGAGCCGCAGGTACGCGGGCACGCTCCACAGATCGCCGACGAGGTCGCCGGCATCGATCATCGGCCACGCCCGGGACAGCGCGCGGCGGAGCCCCGGGTCGACCGCAATCTCCGCTCGCAGAGCGCCCTGGGAGGTCTCGGGGTCATCGTCGGCGGCCGCGCCTGCAACCGCGCCCGCGGCCTGATCGAGAAGGATGTCCATGAGCGTCTGGTGGATCTGCTTGCGCGCCTCGTTGTGCGGGGTGCCGTCCTCGACGGAGGCGAACGCCTCTGCCCAGTCGGCCGGCGTCAGCTGCAGGTCCGCCCACTCGGTCTGGACCACCACCGACTGCTCGGGCGGCTGCTCGTAGAAGCGGACGGCGGCCTCGATCGCGTCGACCATTCGCACGTCGGACTTCAGGCGCGCCGCCTCGGGGTCGGGCTCGTCGGGCAGGTCGCCGGCCCAGCCCCCGTGCGCGACACCGTGCGCGACACCGTGCGCACCGCCGAGGGTGCCACCGAGCGGGCCACCGATCGCGGCCTCGGCGAGATCGGCCACCGTCGCCGTCTGCACACTGTGCTCGCCGAGCGCCGGGAGCACGTCGGCGACGTAGTCGAGGTACGGCCGGTGCGGCCCGACCAGCAGCAGGTTCCCGCGCCGGACCCCGGAACGGGACTGCTCGTGAAGCAGGTACGCCGCCCGGTGCAGGGCCACCACCGTCTTGCCCGTGCCCGGCCCGCCGTCGACCACGAGCGCGCCCCGGGCGTCAGCGCGGATGATGGCGTCCTGATCGGCCTGGATCGTCGCGAGCACATCCCGCATCCGGCCGGTCCGCGCCCCGGACAGGCTCGTCACGAACGCCGAGGTGTCGTCCGGGCTGACGTGACGGGCGAGCTCGTCGTCGTCGTCAAAAACCTCGTCCCAATAATCGACGATGCGCCCGCCCGACCAGCGGTACCGACGTCGATACGCCACGCCCCTCGGATCGGCGAGGGTCGCGGCGAAGAACGGTTCCGCTGACGGCGTGCGCCAGTCCACGAGCAGGGGAGTGCCGTCCGCGTCGGTCAGGCCGATCCGCCCCACGTACACCGTCTCGCGCTCGCGGCCGGTCGACCGGTCCCGGCCTGTGGGCCGCTCCCAGGCGGTGGCGTAGTGGCCGATGCACACGTCGAGCCCGAACCTGCGGAGAGTGGTGAGCTCGGCAGTCAGTCGGCGGATGTCGGTGTCGCGCTCGATGGTCTGCGCGCCCCGACCGGCCGGATCGCGACGGCGCGCATCCAGGCGGGTGGCGAGGTCGGCGACCTTCCGCGCGAGGCAGTCGGAGACGGCGGCGAAGTGGCGTTCGTCGGCCGCGATGAGCGACGGATCGGACTTGTGCGACAGGTGGTGCGGAAGGGCGAACGTGCTGGTGGCAGGGCGGGGCATCGCGCAAGTGTGCGCCGCCATGGGGGTCTTGCCGCAAGCCCCCCTACCAGCTATAAGTTGAGAGTGGGAGGGAGTTCGAGGGCCGTGAGGTCGGCTTCGGCGCACGCCCCCTGAGACAATGGCCCCGTGCCCACTCACCCCGCCGCCGGCCCCGCCCTGACGATCATCGAGTGGCGCGAGAACGGCACCGACCGCACCGCGGCCTGGCGCTCCGAGAACGGCGCCCCCGCGCCCCGACGCCTCGTGGTGATCCGCGACGACATCGCCGCGGACAAGGCCCTCAAGCTCATCCGATCGGGCACCGGACTGTTGTGGCGGGGCGACTTCCACAACGCCCGCCAGCTCATGCGCGCGCTCGACCGGCGCCTGGGCAAGCGCGCGTCGCGGGCGCCGCAGAGCTCCGACCCCGGCGAGATCTTCCGCGCCAACCGCAGGGCCCGCGCCGAACGGGCGACCATCCTGGGCAGGATCCTCGTCCCGCTGGAGCCCGACTACTCGATCGGCCTGCGGCGCGCGCCCGACGTGCGCGGCGCCTGCGTGCACGCCTATGGCCCGCCGGCCAGCGGCGTCGAGGAGGCGTCGGGCGGGTCCGACGGGGCCGGCGGGACGCACGGCGGGGAGTCGCTGGTCTCGCTGCCCGAGGTGCTGGGTGTGATCAGCGCCTACGAGTGGCACCGCAGCGGCATCGAGATCGCGGCGCTGGGCGCGCGCATCCACCCCGCTTACGGCGTCTTCGCCCCCACCCGCGACGAGTACATCGACCTCGTCGCCGACGCCGGGTGGCCGCCGGGCGTCGCCCAGCCGGTCGTGTGGGACATCGGCACCGGCACCGGGGTGCTCGCCGCCGTCCTGGCCCGGCGTGGTGCTCGGGCGGTGGTGGCGTCCGACATCAACCCGCGCGCCGTGGAGTGCGCGCGGGACAACATGCGGCGGCTGGGGTTGGAGGACCGCGTCACCGTTGTGCGCGGTGACCTGTGGCCAGGCGACGACGACGAGGTGGGCGACCGCTCCGGGCGTGCCGACGTCGTGGTGTGCAATCCGCCCTGGATCCCCGGCCTGCCGACCTCGGCGCTGGAGCAGGGGATCTACGACCCGGACTCCGACATGCTTCACCGGTTCCTGCGCGAGTTGCCGGATCACCTCACGCCGCAGGGGGAGGGGTGGCTCATCCTGTCCGACCTCGCCGAGCACCTGGGCCTGCGCACTCGCGACGAGCTGCTCGCGCGCATCGCCGACGCGCGTCTGACGGTGGTCGGCACGCACGAGACGACGCCTCGGCACTCACGCGCCGCCGACAGCACCGACCCGGTGCACGCCGCCCGCGCTAACGAGCAAACGATCCTGTGGCGTCTGGCCGCGCGGGGTTCAGGTCCGAGCGCCGTAGCGCGCCGGTAGCCCGGATGAGGAACTCGGTGGCCAGCAGCGGCGCAATGAGGATTACCGCGCCCCACCCGGTGGTCGCGACCGGCACCCAGTCGTCCCACCAGAGCGTCGCGTCGCGGACGTAGGTCCCGCGCCGAGGCAGCGTCAGCGTCCATCGCCGCGGCGACGCGGGCGACTGGTCAGATTCGGGCTCGGTGTGCATGCCCGGGGTTCGGCGCCGCGGGGGCAACGGATGGGCGGGCGCCGGTCACTCGGCCTCGGCCTGTGCCGCCGGCCTCTCGGCGTCCTTCCACTTCTGCCACGGCCATCGCCCGGAGATCTCCAGCTCCAGCGACCAGCTGAGGAAGGTCCGGATCACGACGATCGCCGCCAGCACCGCCACACTGTCGAGCGTCGGGGTCACCGCCACCGTCTTGATGATGTCGGCGGCCACGAGGATCTCCAGTCCGAGCAGAATCGAGCGGCCGAGGTACCGGCGGAACTGGTGGTAGACCTCCGGCTGCCGGGTGCCCAGACGCCACGCCGCGATGATCGTGGCGGTGACGATGCCGATGACGATCGCGGCGACCCCGAGGGCGTCGATCACCTCGCCGACGGCCTCGATGGTCTCCTGAAACGCCATGTCGTCTCCTTCCGGCGCACGCGTGCAGCCGTTCGGACAGTCGCGCACGCGCCCGCACATCTGATATGCCGGAAGGGTAGATCAGCCCCGTTCGTCAGGAGAGAGATCATGATTCCCACCGGCTCCCTCGAGAATCCGCTGCGGTTCGTCTTCGGCCCCGGGCCGGGCGAGGCGACCTGCATGGCGTTGACCCCCGAGTGCATGGGGTGGCTGCCCTACCTCGCGGCGAGGTTCGGCATCGGGTCGTGACGTGAGCTGATGACCGGGCCCTGGCGGGGCCTAGTTTTCGGTGTAGCTAGTGCGATCCAGCGGGAGTTTTCTCGCAGTAGCTACACCAGAGTTCGAGGCAGGGGCCCGGGCGGGCATTCCGCCATCACATATCCGGCGGGACCCGCGCCGTCATCGAGTCGACGCCCGCCGCCAGCGCGCCGACCCGGATCCCGTGCCGCCCCAGCGGCAGCATGAGCGGTCGGCCGGACGTGGGGTCCGCGATCACCACGGCGTCCAGGCCGAACACCGCGCGGACCATCTCCGGTGTGAGCACGTCGTCGGGGGCTCCGCAGCAGTGGACGTCGCCGTCGGCGATCGCCACCAGGTGGTCGGCGTAGCGGGCGGCCAGGTTGAGGTCGTGCAGCACCATGACGATCGTCGTACCGCGGCCCCGGTTGAGGTCCACGAGCAGGTCGAGCACCTCCACCTGGTGCGCCACGTCGAGGAACGTCGTGGGCTCGTCGAGCAACAGCAGGTCCGTGTTCTGCGCCAGCGCCATGGCGATCCACACGCGCTGCCGCTGACCGCCGGACAGCTCGTCGACCGGCCGGTCCGCCAACTCGAGGGTGCCGGTCGCCTCGAGGGCGGCTGCCACGGCTTCGTCGTCGTCCCTCGACCACCGCGACATGATCCCCTGGTGCGGGTTCCGGCCGCGCCCCACCAGATCGGACACGGTGATGCCCTCCGGCGCGATGGGGGACTGGGGCAGCAGCCCCAGCGTGCGGGCGAGCTTCTTGGCCGGCATGCGGTGGACCTCCGCGCCGTCGAGGAGCACCTGGCCGCCCCGCGGCTTGAGCAGCCGCGACATCGAGCGCAGCAGCGTGGACTTGCCGCAGGCGTTGGCGCCGACGATCGCGGTGATGCGCCCGGGCGGCACGACCAGGTCGAGATCGCGGATGACCGCGCGGTCGCCGTAGGACAGGTCCAGCCCGGTGGCCTCGAGGGTGTGGTCGGCGGTCACAGCGAGCCTCCGGTGCGGTTGGTGCGGGCGATGAGATAGATGAGGTACGGCGCGCCGAGGGCACCCGTGATGACGCCGACCGGGTAGCGCGAGCCGAACGCGAACTGGCCGACCAGGTCCGCGGCCAACACGAGCACCGCGCCCACGAGCGCGGCCGGGATGAGCGGCGAGCCGTGCGGGCCGACGAGGCGGGCGGCGATCGGTCCGGCGAGGAACGCGACGAAGGCGATCGGCCCGGCGGCCGAGGTGGCGAAAGCGATGAGGGCCACGGCGGCGATGATGAGCGCGATCCGCGTCCGCTCGGTGCGCACGCCCAGCGCGGAGGCGGTGTCGTCGCCCAGCCGGAGCAGACCCAGATCGCGCGCGAGGAGCAACAGAACCGGGCCGAACACGACGGTCGCCACCAGGACGGGCCGGACCTGGTCCCACGACGCGCCGTTGAGACTGCCGGTGAGCCAGCGCATGGCCTCCTGCAGCTCCCACTGCGGGGCGGTCTTGAGAATGTAGTCAGTGACCGCGTTGAGGGTGGCGGCGATCCCGATGCCGATGAGCACGAGGCGCGTGCCCGCCACTCCGCCGCGGTACGCGAGGGCGTAGATGATCAGCGCGACGGCGATTCCCGCGACGATCGCGAACGCTGACACCTGAGCGCCGCCCAGGCCCAGCACGACGATCGCGAACGCGGCCGCCGCGCTCGCGCCGGAGCTGATGCCGATGATGTCCGGGGAGGCCAGCGGGTTGCGCAGCATGGTCTGGAACGTCACGCCGCCGAGGCCGAAGCACACCCCGGTGAGCACGGCCAGGACCGCGCGCGGCAGCCGGAGCCGGCCCACGGTGAAGGTGGCGCCGTCGACGTCGTGGCCGAGGATCACGCCCCACACCTCGGCCGGGGAGTAGAAGGTCTTGCCCACCATGAGCGTCGCGGCGAACAGGGCCACGGCGACCAACGCGAGCAGCGCCATCACCAGCCGGCGGCGCCGACCACGCGCGCGACGGCCGGCGGCCACCGCCTCGACGGCGGACGGGCGGGCGGGCGC
>NZ_JAALDU010000393.1 GCF_014145015.1 Dietzia sp. E1
TCGCGCGCGGCGAGGAACACGACGACCTCCTGGCGGGGCAGTTCCAGCTCGTCGGCGAACGCGTCGATCGCGGCCGGCGAGAGGGCGGCCACCCCGTCGGCGCCGAACGGGATGCCCACCTCGGAGGAGAAGAGGACGGCCGGGGCGAGTTTGCCGAGTCCCTGGCCGAGCTGCATGCCGAATCCCATGCCGCCCATCTGGTCGAGCATGCCGAGCAGTGGGCCGGCGAGCTGGCGGGCCTCCTCGGGCATGGCGCCCTTGGTGGCGGAGTTCATCTGCTCGGCGACCGGGGTGCAGATCTTCTCCCAAGTGGGCAGGGACTGCTCGACCCACTGCTGGGGGGTCCAGGCCTCGGTGCGGTGGACGCCGGAGGGGAACAGGGTGGTGTCGTCGAGCCACAGTTCGGCGAGGCGGACGGACTCCTGGGCGGCGGTGCGCGAGGAGTCGGTGATCACGGGCGTGCGGCCGAGCGCCTGCAGGGCGACCGTCCGCGCCAGCTGGTAGTTGACGGGGCCCGAGCTGCCGGGGCCGGACATGGCCGATCCCATGGACCCGAGCATCTGCCCGAACTGGGAGAGCATCTGGCCGAGGTTGCCGAACTGCGAGGGGTCGAATCCGCCGGGGCCGCCGGAGCCACCGGGGCCGCCCGATCCGCCGGGGTTACGGTCCCGGTCGTCGTCGCGCCCGTCGTCGTCGGAAGCGGAGAAACCGAAGGGCTGGTTCATGCCACAACGGTACAGCGTGCAGGGGTGCGGGGTCCGGCCGCGACGCGGTGTCGGCGGGGCGCGGACTACCCTTGCCCCCGTGAGCCGCCGCCTCTTCACCGTCCTCGCCGCGCTGGTACCGGCGGTCCTGTTGCTGGTCCTCGCGACGTCGGCCACCGTCCCGCTGGTGTCGATGGGCCCGGGGCCCACGTATGACACGTTCGGGGCGGCGGAGGTGGAGACCGAGGACGGTGAGGTCGAGCGGGTCCCGGTGATCGACGTGGTCGGCAGACCGGCCGACGAGACCGCGGGGGCGCTGCTCATGACGACGGTGGCGGTGCGGGACCGTCTGACACTGGTCGACGCGGCGCGCTTCTGGCTGGATCCGGCCCAGGTCGTGGTGCCGCGGGACCAGGTGTTCCCGCCGGACCGGTCGCGCGACGAGGTGCGTGAGTCCAACGCCGCGCAGATGGTGGGGTCGGAGAACTCGGCCGAGGCGGCGGCCTACCGCCATCTGGGGATCCCGATGCAGCCCCGCGTCGAGGGGGTGGAGCCCGACGGCGCGGTCGCGGGGCGTCTGGAGGAGGGCGACGTGTTGACGTCGATCGACGGGGAGCCGGTCGAGGACGCCACGTCCGTGGTCGAGCGGGTCGGCGAGCGCCGCGCGGGGGACGAGATCACGATCGGGTACACCCGGGACGGCAGGGAGGGGTCGACGACGACGAGGTTGCAGTCGGCCGGGCCGGACGGCGATCCCGAGCAGGGCCGGCTGGGCATCCTGGTCGGTGACTCCCCGGCGGACGGCACCGACGTGGACATCACGGTGGACCCCGGCGTCGGCGGCCCCTCGGCGGGCCTGGTGCTGGCGCTGGCGATCGTGGACAAGCTGTCACCGGGGGAGACGACCGGGGGGGCGCGGGTCGCGGGCTCGGGCACGATCCTGCCCGACGGCACGGTCGGGTCGATCGGCGGCATCCGGCACAAGATCCGGGCCGCCCACGAGGCCGGGGTGAGCGAGTTCCTCGTGCCCGCCGCCAACTGTGCGGAGGCTGTGCAGGACCCTCCCGAGGGCATCCGGCTCATCGAGGTGTCGACCCTGGGCGGCGCGGTGGAGGCGCTGGAGACGGCCGCTTCCGGGGGGCGGCCACCGACCTGCGGCTGAGGCGGGGGTTTTCCGTAAGGTGGGGCCCACGAGCATGTCCGCCCCAGCAGTGCAGGAGCATCCCAGGTGTCCGTCCGCCCACCCGGCAACCCCCCAGGTCGGCCGATCGCGATCTCGCGTCGCGGTCGGGCCGTCGCCGTCGCCGTCGTCGTCCTCATCCTCCTCATCCAGGTCCTACCGCGGCTGAACACGGCCTATACGGACTGGCTGTGGTTCGGCAGCGTCGACGCCACGAGCGTGTTCCGCACCGAGCTGCTCACGCGGCTCGGGGTGTTCGTCGTGGTCGCCCTCCTGGTGGGGCTGGCGGTGACCGCCGGCATCATGCTGGCCTACCGCGCCCGTCCCGTCTTCCTCGCCCAGCCGGGGATGCCGGACGCGCTGGCCCGGTACCGCGCGGCCATGGGCGCCTCGCCCGGTAAGACCGTGTTCTGGATCCCGGCCGTGCTCGCCGTCCTGGCCGGCTCGGTCGCGCAGACCGGCTGGCAGACGGTGCTCGCGTTCGTCAACTCGACGCCGTTCGGTGAGACTGACCCGCAGTTCGGGCTCGACATCTCCTTCTACGCGTTCGAGTTGCCGATGTGGCGCGCGATCGTCACGTGGCTGATGGTCGCCATCGTGCTGGCATTCCTGGCCAACCTCTTCACGCACTACATCTTCGGCGGTCTCCGGCCCGGCGCCCGCGAGGGTGCGCTGACCCGGGCGGCCCGCATCCAGCTGGTGAGCCTGGCGGGCCTCTTCGTCCTCGCCAAGGCGGCGGCGTACTGGCTCGACCGGTACGAGCTGCTGTTCAGCGAGAACGCCACGTTCACGGGCGCCAGCTACACCGACGTCAACGCCCTCATGCCGGCCAAGATCTTCATGTTCTCGGTGGCCCTGGTGTGTGCGGTCGCGTTCTTCTCCGCCATCGTGATCCGGGACCTGCGGATCCCCGCGCTGGCCACGGTCCTGCTCCTTTTCTCGGCTCTCGTGGTGGGGTCGGCCTGGCCGCTGGCCGTGGAGCAGTTCTCGGTCAACCCCAACCGCGCCGTCAAGGAGCGGGAGTACATCGCCCGGAACATCGAGGCGACGCGCGCCGCGTACGACATCGGTGAGGACCGGGTCACGTACATCGACAACTGGGGGGCGGCCGACCCGAACCCCCGCGAGGCGGCCACGGACATCACCACGCTGTCCAACGTCCGGGTGTTGGACCCGAACGTCCTGTCGCCGACATTCACCCAGCTGCACCAGCTGCGGAACTTCTACGGCTTCCCCGAGACCCTGGGGATCGACCGCTACACGATCGACGGCGAGATGCAGGACTTCCTCGTGGCCGCGCGTGAGCTCGATCCCCAGTCCCTGCAGGCCAACCAGCGCGACTGGATCAACCGTCACACCGTCTACACGCACGGCAACGGGTTCGTCGCGGCGCCGGCCAACCGGGTCAACGAGATCGCCGACGACGCCGGCTCGGACCGGGGCGGCCTCCCCAACTTCCAGGTCTCGGACCTGGAGGCCATCTCCAGTGGCCAGGAGATGATGATCCCGGTCACCCAGCCGCGGACCTACTTCGGCCCGCTCATCGCTCAGTCGGATCCCGACTACGCGATCGTCGGAGACAACGGCGAGGGCCCCCGCGAATACGACACCGACACGACCCAGTACACCTACACCGGTGAGGGCGGAGTGCCCGTCGGCGGCTGGGTCAACCGGATCGCCTATTCGCTGAAGTTCGCCGAGCGGAACATCCTCCTGTCGAACCTCATCGGAGACGAGTCGAAGATCCTCTACGACCGCGACCCGCGGGACCGGGTGCAGAAGGTGGCCCCGTGGCTGACCACGGACACCAACACGTACCCGGCGGTGATCGACGGCCGCATCAAGTGGATCGTCGACGGGTACACGACGCTCAAGACCTACCCGTACGCCGAGCTCAGCTCGCTGGAGGCCATGACCTCGGACTCCCTCAACGACGCGAGTGGTCGGGTCCTGCCGGACGAGGAGGTCTCCTACATCCGCAACTCGGTCAAGGCCACCGTCGACGCCTATGACGGCACGGTCGACCTGTACGCGTTCGACGAGTCGGATCCGGTCCTTCAGACGTGGATGAAGGCGATGCCGGGCATCGTGCAGCCGCGCGAGGCGATCTCCGAGGAGCTCTCCGAGCACCTGCGCTACCCGGAGGACCTGTTCAAGGTGCAGCGTGAGTTGCTGGCCAAGTACCAGGTCGACGACCCCGGCCAGTTCTTCACGAACGACGCCTTCTGGTCCGTGCCGTCCGATCCCACGGTGACCTCGTCCATCCAGAACCCGCAGACCCCGCCGGCGGCCGGTCCCGGGACCGCTCCCGCCCCCGGGACGGCCGGTGGTCCGGCCGGGGCCCAGACCGTCGACCGTGACGGACCGGCCCAGCCGCCGTACTACGTGGTGACCTCCGACCCGACGGACCCGGAGTCGGACGAGCCGTCGTTCCAGCTGATCTCCGCCTTCCGGGGGTACGAGCGCGAATTCCTCGCCGCGCACATGTCGGCGAGTTCGGACCCCGAGACCTACGGGCAGATCACCGTGCGAGTGCAGCGGCCCACCGAGCCGCTCTCTCAGGGCCCCAATCAGGCTCAGGACATCATGATCGCGTCCCCCGCGATCGCCGAGGACCGCCGGCTGTGGGGTGAGACGGCCGAGATCACCGAGGGCAACCTGCTGGCGCTCCCGCTGTCCAACGACTCCGTGCTGTACGTGGAGCCCATCTACACCCAGCGCAAGGACCAGGACTCGGCGTTCCCGCGTCTGCTCCGCGTGATGGTGAGCTACGACCGCGCCGTTGGCTACGCGCCCACCCTCTACGAGGCGCTGCAGCAGGTCGGTATCGAGACGGACCCCGACGCCGTGCGTATCGACGAGACCGGTCAGGCCGAAGCCGAGGCGGAGGGTGGGGCGTCGCGGCCCGCCGAGGGGACGGCGCCGCGCCCGTCCGCGCCCGCCGGCGGCGGTG
>NZ_JAALDU010000394.1 GCF_014145015.1 Dietzia sp. E1
GCCGGCGACCCGGAGGCCGAGGTCCGGCGCGTCGCCCTGTGCGGCGGATCCGGTGACTCGCTGCTCGGCGCCGCCCGTGCGGCCGGCGCCGACGTCTACCTCACCGGGGACCTGCGTCACCACGTCGTGGACGAGCACCTGCGCGAGGGCGGGCCGATGCTCGTCGACGCCGCCCACTGGGCGCTGGAGTTCCCGTGGTGCGCGCAGGCCGCGGCCCTGCTCGAGGAGGGCGCCGGGGTCACCGCGAGCGTGTGCGACCTGCGGACCGATCCGTGGACGGTGGCCGCTGGGGGAGCGCGCGGGCAGCGGTAGTCTTGGCTCCCATGAAGGCCGATCCCCACCACCAGCGTCGACTCGTCGACATCGCCGACCTCGACCTGCGCCTGGCCGGTCTCGCCCACCGGCGAGAGCACCTGCCCGAGCAGGAGACGCTGGACGGGCTCACGGCCGAGCGACGCGCCGCCACGGAGTCCGTCGCCCGGGCCCGGATCCACCTCGAGGACCTCGATCGCGCCCTGGCCAAGCTGCGCTCGGACCTCGACGCCGTCCGCCGACGCCGCGCCCACGACTCCGACCTGCTGGCCTCCGGCAGCCTGTCCGAGCACCAGTCCACCGAGCTGGACTACGAGCTGCGCTCGCTGGCCCGCCGGCAGGACGCGCTCGAGGCCGAACTCGGCGAGCTCAGCGAACGCCACGAGGCCATGGAGGCCGACGTCCGCCACTCCGGGGCGATCGTCACCGACCTCGACGCGCGCATCGGCATGGCGCGGACACTGCGCGACACCGCGCTGGCCGAGCTCGAGGAGGCGGTCACCGCCACGACGGCCGAGCGGGCGCGTGAGGCCGAGGGGATCCCCACCGACATCCTCGACTTCTACGCCCGGTGCGCGGAGAACGCCGGGGTCGGGGCGGCCATCCTCAACGGCGGCCGGTGCTCGGCCTGTGCGATGGACCTGGACCGCAGCACCGTGGCCGCGTTCCGGTCCGCTCCCGCCGACGACGTGCTCACCTGCCCCGAATGCGGCGTGATCGTCGTCCGTACCGGCAGCCAGTGAGCGCCGGTCCCGGCTGGACGGGCGCCACCGGCCGGCCCACCCGCATCGTCCTGGCCCGACACGGCCAGACCGCCCTCTCGGTCGACCGGCGGTACTCCGGCCAGGGCGACCCCGAGCTCACCGACCTCGGCCTGGCCCAGGCCGAACGCACCGCCCGGCGGCTCGCCGCCCTGCCGGACCTGGCCGCCGTGGTGTCCTCGCCGCTGCGTCGGTGTCTGGGCACCGCCGAGCGCGCCGCCGAGGCCGCCGGCGTGCCGCTGATCGTGGACGACGACCTCATCGAGACCGACTTCGGCCGGTGGGAGGGGCTGACGTTCCGCGAGGCCGCCGAGCAGGACCCCGACACCCACTCCCGCTGGCTCGGCGACACCTCTGTCCCGCCGCCGGGGGGCGAGAGCTTCGAGGTGGTGCGGGAGCGCGTCGAACGGGGCCTACGCCGCATCGTCTCCGAGCGTCCCGGGCAGGTGGTCGCGGTGGTCAGCCACGTCACCCCCATCAAGCTGGCCATCCGTGCCGGACTCGGCGCCGGCGACGAGCTGCTGTTCCGCCTGCACCTCGACCTGGCCTCGGTCTCCGATGTGCGCTTCTACTCCGACGGGCCCACGTCGGTCCACCTGGTCAACGACACCTCGCACCTCGACTGACGCGGCACCTCGGCTGGGGCGGCACCTCGTCCTCGACCGGCGTGCGCCGGAGACTAGACTGGGGCGGCGAACGAGTCGGCCGGACGGCCGCGGACAGGGGAACCGGCGCCCACGGGTGGCCAGGCCCCGGCCCGAGGAAAGTCCGGACTCCACAGAGCAGGGCGGTTGCTAACGGCAACCCGGGGCGACCCGCGGGACAGTGCCACAGAAAACAGACCGCCGCGCCCACGCCGGCGCGGTAAGGGTGAAACGGTGCGGTAAGAGCGCACCAGCACCCCGGGTGACCGGGGTGGCTCGGTAAACCCCGCCCGGAGCAAGGTCGAAGGTCGCACCGCTGGCGGTGCGACTGCGCGGATGGACGTGCGGTGCGCACGGGGAGGGCTGCTCGCCCGAGTCCGCGGGTGGACCGCTCGAGGCACCCGGTGACGGTGTGCCCAGATGGATGGCCGTCGCCCGCCGCACGCGGTGGGCACAGGATCCGGCTTACAGGCCGGCTCGTTCGCCCCGCCCCGATCCGCCGTCGGGCCGCCGCTAGTAGGGTCATGGGTGCACGCCCAGCCCGTCGATCCGAGGAGGTCCGCCGTGTCGGAAGAGCAGTGGTACTACGACATCGCGACAGGTCAGGCACTGCAGGGCAAGGTGACCAACTGGGACAACCGGATGGGCCCGTACGCCACGCGCGCCGAGGCGGAGGCGGCGCTGGCCAAGGCCAGGGCCCGCAACGAGGCGTGGGACGCCGAGGACGAGAAGGACTGACCGGGCTCGGCGAGCTCCGCGCGGGCGTCGACCGCGTCGGGCAAGCCCCGGCGACTCTTCTCGCCGCCCTACTTCTTGCCCTTCTTGCCCTTCTTCCGGCGCTTGCGCGCCGCGCGCCGTGACTCCGACAGCTCGCGGTAGGCGGCCGTGACCGCCGCGGCGTCGCTCTCGAACCCGTCGAGGGCGCGCTCGGAGAATCCACGCTCGTGCTCGAAGAGCACCCCGAACCCGAACGTCGACTCGTGAGCCGTCTCGGCCCGGCGGGCGATCCGGCGGATCCACTGCCGGGCCGTGACGCTGTCCTGCACGTCCCCGAGCACGGTGTGCAGGCGCTGACAGGCGTCGCGCAGGGGTGCCACGGTGAGCTCGTCCGTCCCGGACAGGGCGTTGACGTTCCGCCGCAGGGCCTTGGCGCGCTTGCGGACGACGTGGGTCAGCTCCTCCCGCTCGGCCAGAGTGAGGTCGAGTTCGGCCAGGTCGCGCTCGGTGCGGGTGCGGGCCTTGGTGAACTTCTTGAACTGGCGGTCGACGCCACTCAGCATCAGGTCCTCGGCCTCGCGGCGCTTCTTCTCGGCGCCCTTCGCCTTCGCGCTGTCGGCCGCGGCGTCGCCCTCGTCGCCGTCGCCGGAGGGACCGACGCCGGCGACGCGGACCAGCTCGTGGAGCCGGTCGACCAGGTCGAGGTACCGGTCGGAGAGCAGGGCCGCGGTGACCCGTTCGCCCGCGCGCCGGGCCTCCGCGTCGAGTTCCGTCCGCAGGCGCTGACGGGTCTGCGGGCTCACCACGTCCTCGGTATATCCGGCGGCCAGCTCCTCGAGCCGCTCGTCGACCACCTGGATGTCGCGCAGCTTGCCCAGAACGGCGGCGAGGACCTTGAGCTCGGCGAGCAGCCCGGGCAGGTCGAGAGCGGTGCCGGCGGTGTCGGCCTCGAGTTCGGCGGCGTAGGTGCTGATGGTGCTGCGCAGTCCGCGGACCGCCACGCGCATCTGGTGGACGCCCACCACGGTGGTGCGCCGGGCGGCCGGGTCGTGGTCGAGCAGCTTCTCCAGGTCGCGCGCCAGGGCGTCGCGGACCGGGGAGGCGCCCTCGTCACCGGCGTCCGGTAAGGGCCCGATCGCGCGGGCGAGTTTGGACGACGACGACGAGGTGGTGGCCCCGGCGTCCGCGCACGCGGCGGCGACGGCCGCGAGATGGGCGTGGGCGTCGGGCCGCCCCGGATCGACGATCTCGGCCTCCCACTCCCGCCATGTGGCCGCGGACCCGCCGTTCACGAAGGCCTCGGTGGAGACGTGGTCGTCACAGAACTCGATCACCGCGGCGCCGTCGTCGTCCCGCAACGTGTGGACCTGCCGGAGGTTGTCGATCCGGGCGACGGGCGCCAGCGGACGGCGACGGACAAGCCCGGCGACCGCGGAGAGGAATTCGTCCGGGACCTCGTCGCCGAGAGGGGCCTGCAGTTCGATACGGCCGGCGTGGGCGGGCAGTTTGAGGTGCCACCCCTCGTCGTCCCCGCCGGTGCGGCGGCGCAGCGTCACCTTGTGCCGCGTGAGTGAGAGATCGTCGGTGTCGTAGTAGACGGCGGAGAGCTCGTACTCCTCCGGACCGTCCGCGACGAGCGGCGCGAACGCGTCGGCGGAGGGCGCCGGGATGTCGTCGTCGACCTCGAACTTGCTCTCGACCTCGACGGTCTCGTTGATCGTCATGGACCGGTTGTACCAGTTGTCGGTGAACACCGCCCGACGTGCTCCACCCCACTCCGGACTTACTTGCGGGTAAGATCGGATGCGTTGCAGATCACACACTCGTCGTTGGGAGAAGCAGTGGATCAGCCGAACGTAGTCGACGTCCTCGTCGTGGGGGCCGGGTTCTCCGGCCTCGGCACGGCGATCCGGCTCTCGCAGGAGGGGTTCGACGACCTCGTGGTCCTCGAGCGCGGACACGACGTCGGCGGGACGTGGCGCGACAACAGCTACCCGGGGGCGGCGTGCGACGTGCCGTCCCACCTCTACTCCTACTCGTTCGCCCTCAACCCTGACTGGTCCCGGGCGTTCTCCCCGCAGGGGGAGATCTACGACTACATCCGCCGGGTCACCGCCGAGACCGGGGTCCGCGAGAAGATCCGCTTCGGGGTCGACGTCACCGCCGTCGAGTACGACGCCGACCGCGGCCGCTGGTCGGTGTCCACGAACGCGGGGGAGTACGACGCCCGCGTGGTCGTCCTCGGCGTCGGGGCCCTGTGCGAGCCCAGGTTGCCGGAGATCGACGGCATCGAGGACTTCGCGGGCGACGTCTTCCACACCGCCCGCTGGGACCACTCGGTCCCGCTGGCCGATCGCCGCGTGGCGGTGATCGGGACCGGGGCCTCGGCCATCCAGGTGGTCCCGTCCATCGCACCGACGGTGGGTCACCTCGACGTCTACCAGCGCACCGCGCCCTGGGTCCTCCCCCGCATGGACCGCCCCTACCCGCGCCTGGAGCGGTCGCTGTACCGCCGGGTGCCCGGCCTGCAGAAGGCCGTCCGGGCCCTGCAGTACGCCAGCCGCGAGTTCCAGGTGGTGGGACTGACCCGCACCCGCGCCGCGCTGGCCCCCATCAAGGCGCTCGGCCGCGCGCACCTCGCGCTGCAGGTCCGCGACCGGGCGCTGCGGGAGAAGGTCACCCCAAACTTCGAGATCGGCTGCAAACGCATCCTGCTCTCCAACACCTGGTACCCCGCGCTCGGCCGGGACAACGTCGACCTCGTGACCGAGCCGATAGCCCGGGTCACGGAGAGCGGGATCGTCACCGCCGACGGCGTCGAGCACCCCGCCGACGTGCTGGTCGTGGCCACCGGCTTCCACGTCACCGACTCGCCGTTCTTCGAGCGCGTCCGCGGCGCCGACGGCCGCACCCTCGCGCAGCAGTGGCGCAGCGAGGGCATGGAGGCCTACAAGGGCACCACGGTGGCCGGCTACCCGAACCTCTTCGTCCTGGTCGGCCCGGCCACGGGCCTCGGGCACTCGTCGATGATCTACATGATCGAGTCCCAGCTGAACTATCTCGTGGACGCGCTGCGCACCATGCGGGACCGCGACCTGCAGGCCGTCGAGGTCCGCGCGGCGGTCCAGGAGGCGTACAACCGCGAGCTGCGCGAGCAGACCGGCGAAACCGTCTGGGTGACCGGCTGTCGGAGCTGGTACCTCGACGACAAGGGCAACGCCCCGGCCGTGTGGCCGGACTTCACGCTCACCTTCCGCCGCCAGACCCGCGAGTTCGACCTGAGCGCCTACCACCGGCGGAGCGCGGCCCGGGTCGCGGCCGCGACGCCCGCCGGGCAGGAGGCCCTCCGGTGAGCGCCCGCGGTGCCGGACCGTCC
>NZ_JAALDU010000395.1 GCF_014145015.1 Dietzia sp. E1
GGGTCGTTCAGCTGGTCGGGTCGGTCAGCGGGGTGAGTCGCCGGTGACCAGCGGGAGGTCGGGATCGCCGGCCCACGCGGTCATCGAACCGTCGTACACCGCCACGTCCTCGCGGCCGGCCAGCGCCAGCGCGTGGGCGACTCCGGTGGCCGCGATGCCACCTCCGCAATAGGTGACGACCGTGCGGTCCTCATCGAGCAGCCCGGCCGCTTCGAATTCGGCGCGCAGCTCCTCGAGCGGACGCAGCGCGCCGGTCTCGGGGTCCCGGAGGCCGGCCACCGGAAGGTTGATGCTGCCGGGGATGTGGCCGGGACGACCGTACGAGTCGACGTCACCGCGGTACGTGGCCTTGTCGAGGACGTTGACGAGGATCGTGTTCTCGTCGTCGAGGGCCGCGGCCACGCCCTCGGTGGATCGGATCAGCTCCGGCCGACGGACGCCCGTGAAGGTGCGCGGCGTCGGCACCGCGATCTCGTCGGTGACCTCGTAGCCCGCGGCCTTCCACGCCGGCAGTCCGCCGTCGAGGACCGCGACGTCGTCGAAGCCCTCGAAGCGCAGGTGCCACCACAGGCGGGTGGCCCAGAATCCCTCATGCTGGTCGTAGACCACCACGGTCGCGCCGTCCCCGATGCCGAGCCCGCTCGCGGCGGCCGCGAAGCGCTCGTGATCCGGCGCGGTGGCGGGCAGGGGGCTGCCCGGGTCGGCGAAGTCGCCGAGCAGGTCGGCGAACAGGGCACCGGGGATGTGCTCGGGCCGGTACGTCTCGAGGCCCGAGACCGGGCGCGGGGTGCCGTCCGCGTCTGCGGTCAGGTGGGTGGTGGCGTCGACGACGACGAGGTCGGCCTCACCCAGGTGCTCGTGCAGCCACTCGGTACTCACGGTGAGCGGAGTCGTCATGTCTCGTCCTTTCGATGGGGTACGCCCTTTCAAGGATAGACAGATCTGTTCAGCTGACGCGCTGGAGCCGCACGTTGGCGAACTCGGTCAGACCCCATCGGCCCAGCTCACGCCCGTACCCGGAGCGCTTGACGCCGCCGAACGGTAGCCCCGGCATGGTGGTGCCGTGCTCGTTGACGTAGGCCATGCCCACCTCGAGACGCTCCGCCACCTCGGAGGCGCGCTCGGTGTCTGTCCCCCATACGGATCCGGACAGCCCGAAGTGGGTGTCGTTCGCGATGCGCACGGCCTCGTCGACGGAGTCGTAGGTGTACACCATCGCGACGGGGCCGAAGATCTCCTCGCGGTAGGCGTCCATCTCCTCGGTGATGCCGGTGAGGATGGTGGGCTGCATGAACGCGCCGGGCCGGTCGATCGCCGCGCCGCCCGTGACGAGCGTCGCGCCCTGCCGCACGGCCGTCTCGACCTGCTCGACGACGCCGTCGCGGGCGTCCTCCGACGACAGCGGCCCGAGCTCGGTGCCCTCGTCGGCGGCGGGCCCGACGGTCAGCTCCTCGTAGAGATTCTTCAGGCGGCCGAGGAAGTCGTCCTCGAGCTGCGACGGAACGAAGATCCGCTTGGGCGAGTTGCACGCCTGCCCGCAGTTCGACAGCCGTGCCCGTCCCACGGTCTCGGTGAGCTCGTCGAGGTCGTCCGCGTCGAGGACGATGAGCGGGTCGGACCCGCCGAGCTCCAGCACGCTGGGCTTGAGGTTCTCCGCGGCCACCGTGGCCACCGCGGCGCCGGCTCCCTCGCTCCCGGTGAGGGAGACGCCCTTGATCCGCGGGTCGGCGATCATCTCGGCGACCGTGTCGCTGGAGGCGTAGACGTTGACGAAGACGTCCTCGGGTAGGCCCGCCGCGCGCTGCACCTTCTCGATGGCCGCGGACGAGCGGGCACAGATGCTCGCGTGCTTGAGCACGACGGTGTTGCCGAGCAGCAGATTGGGCGCGGCGAACCGGGCGACCTGGTAGTAGGGGTAGTTCCACGGCATGATCCCCACCAGCGGCCCGACGGGCTCGTAGGTGACCCGGTTGAGACGCGCCTCGGGCACGTCCAGCGACTCGGGCTCCAGGAGGCCGGGACCGTGCTCGCCGTACCAGCGGTAGATCGACGCCGCGAGCTCCACCTCGCCCTGCGCCTGGTCGGGCAGCTTGCCCATTTCGGTGGTGATCGCCTTACCGAGTTCTTCGCGGTGCTCGTCGAAGGCGTCGGCGATCGCCACCAGGATGCGGGCCCGCTCGGCCACGTCGGTGGCGCGCCAGGTGGCGAATCCCCCGGTGACGGTGTCCAGGACGCCGTCGACGTCGCGGATCTGTTCGTATTCGCGGTCGGTCCGACCGGTGGACGGGTCGTGCGTGACGTACATGCGGTCCTCCCTCTTCTCGCGGCGGCCGGTGGTGGTGCCCGGTCGTGTCCCGCGACGGTAGGCGGCGGGTCGGACCGGTGCATCCGGTCGGTGCGCCCCGACCCCGCCGCCGCAGTGGTGCGGGGCGGGGTCGCAGGAGGTCGGACGGGGGTTCGGGGCCGGTCGGTCAGCCCCAGCCCTGGGCGGCACGACGATCCGCGTCGGCCATGCCCTGGTTGCCCTGGGCGGCGGCACGGGAGATCTCGGCGAGCATCGCCTGCAGCGCTGCCGCGGCCTGGTCCCAGTCGTTCTGGTGCGCCTGGTAGGCGACCGCGGCGTCACCCTCCCACTCGGCGACCAGCGGGGCGAGGTAGGCCTTGAGGTCGTCGAGAGTGGTGCGCAGGTTGGTGGACGCCTGCGCGACCTGGCCGACGAGGGCCTCGATCGGGCCGTGGTTGTAGGTGATCTGTCCAGAGGTCATGACGGTCCCTTCCGGTGGTGGTGGTGTCGGCGATCAGAGGTTGAGCGGGCCGGTGTCGCCGGCCCGGGTGATGAGGGCGGCCGAGTCCTGGTCCGCGGCGTCGAACGACGAGCTGTTGGTCCGCATCGTCTCCGAGATCCCGGCGAGGGCGTTGTTGAGCTTGGCGCTCTGCTGCTGCCACTCGGTCATGATCTGGGTGAAGCGTGCCTGCGCGGCGCCGCGCCACACCGAGCCGCCGAGCTGGGACACCGAGTCCCGCACGGTGCCGAGCAGCCGGTCGATCTCGAGGTTCACGTCGTCGACCCTCCTGGCCGCCGTGTCCATGGTCCCGATGTGGGTGTTGAACCCGGTCATCTCGTCCTCCCCTGTGGTCGCTGCGGACTCCCCTTCTGGGTCCGTCACAGTGTTCGACGCGGCCGGGAGGCCGTTCGGTTCCACGGGATCGGGAAAATCTCCGTCGGGGTCGTCAGGAGGTGGCGTAGAGCCGGGCCGCCGCCTCGACCGGCGCGACCTCGGGTACGACGAACGACAGCAGGCGGGCCCGGTCGCACGCGTCCACGACCCGCTCGGCGACTCGGCCGCGCACGAGGACCTCCGTGGACCCGGTGGCCGCCTCGCGCCGCCGGCGCCGCAGGCCGGTGACCGCGTCGAGGATGCGCGGCACCTCGTCGTCGACGGCGGTGTCGCGGAACGGGTCGCGGTGGTGCACCACGGCGCGGTCGACCAGGGTCAGTCCGCCACGCGCACGTTCGACGAGCGAGACCGTGGTG
>NZ_JAALDU010000396.1 GCF_014145015.1 Dietzia sp. E1
GATCAGGTCGACGCCGTGGCCGCGCGCGTCGAGGCGCTCGTCGCCCGCCACCCGGAGGCCGCCGGCTACGCGCCGGGCTCGATTCTGTAGGCCCAGGTCGGTGTCCGCTGCGACCGCGGACCGCGCAGCCGCTCCTCGGCATGGCGTCTCGCCTGCCCCGCGGTGCGCGCCAGACGCCATCGTGGCGGGCGGGAGTGTTGGCCTCGGGTAGCCGCTCCCGGGGATGGCGTCTCGCTCCCGGCCCTGATCGCCTCCCTGAAACACACGGAGCTCCGGTGCGATCCAGTCGGGACTCGCCACCGCGAGTTCGGCGGTCGGGATCGACCCGGCGGCGTTCATGGAGCAGTTCCACGTGCCGATCGCCTTCTCGCTGATGCCGCTGGGCGTGGGCAGTCTCATCCTTGGGCAGCTCGGCATCTGAGGACCGCCCGACGATCGGCCCCGGGCCGCCGCGGGCGCGCACTAGTCTGATCACCATGCGTGAGACCGTGATCCCCGTCCCCGAAACCTCCGGCCTGCAGGCGAGGCTGCACCACGCCGATGATCCGCGTGCCCTGCTGGTGTTGGTCCACGGCTTCGGCGAGCATTCCGGCCGTTACGGGCGGACCATCCGGTTCCTCACCGATCGCGGGATCACGGTCGCGGTGTACGACCTGCGCGGCCACGGCACGGCTCCCGGCCCGCGGGCGCGGGTCGACATGGAGACCCATATCCGGGACAACCTCGCGGTCCGGGACGCGGTGCTCGAGTGGGCCCGGTCGGATGAGGGTGGTGGCGCCGAGGCGCTGCCCAGGCTTCTGATGGGGCACTCGATGGGCGGCTTGATCGCCGGCGAGTCGGCGCTTCGGCGGCCGTGGGACCTCAAGGGCCTCATTCTGTCCTCGCCGGGACTCGTCGTCGGTGAGGGAACGCCGGAGCCGCTGCGTGCACTCGCCCCTGTGATCGCGCGACTCCTGCCCTTCCTGCCGGTGGAGAAGCTCGATCCGCGCGAGATCTCCCGCGTGCCCGAGTACGTGGAGGACTACTCCTCCGACCCGCTGGTCCATCACAAGGGAGTGCCCGCGGTGTCTGCGGGCACGATGCTCGCCGGCGGGCTGAAGCTCATCGAGCGGTCCCGTGCCCTGCGTCTGCCGACCCTCGTGCTCAACGGTTCCGCCGACACCATCACCTCCCCGACGGGGTCGCGCCGGTTCGCGCAGGTTGCAGGCACGGATCACGATCCGCGCCCGGAGATCACCTACCGGGAGATCGAGGGCGGGCTGCACGAACTGTTCAACGACCTCTGCGCGGACGAGGCGTACGCGGCACTGGGGGAGTGGCTCGACGCCCGGCTGGGCTGAGTCTCCGCGCGGGGCCGGCCGGTTCGACGCACCGCCTCGTCGGTGATCGTCGTCCGGCTACGCTGGCCGTCATGCGACCCGATCTGTCCTCCTACCGCCACCTCGTCTCCGGGAAGGTCCGCGAGCTGTACGAGATCGACGACGAGACGCTGCTCATGGTGGCCACCGACAGGATCTCGGCGTACGACCACGTGCTCGGGACGCCCATCCCCGACAAGGGCCGGGTGCTCACCGCGATGAGCGCGTTCTTCTTCGACGCGCTCGACGTCCCCAACCACCTGGCGGGACCACTCGACGACGAGCGCATCCCGGCCGAGGTGCTGGGGCGCGCGATGGTGGTGCGTCGGCTCGACATGGTCCAGGCGGAGTGCGTGGCCCGCGGATACCTCACCGGGTCGGGGATCACCGAGTACCGCGAGTCGGGCACGGTGTGCGGCATCGAGCTGCCCGACGGCCTGGTCGAGGCCAGCAAGTTGCCGGAGCCGATCTTCACCCCGGCCACCAAGGCGGCGCAGGGGGACCACGACGAGAACATCTCGTTCGACCAGCTCACTCGCATCGTCGGTGCGGAGCTCGCCGAGCGGCTGCGATCCACCACCCTCGACATCTACTCGCGGGCCGCGGAGATCGCCGCCGACCGTGGCGTGCTGCTGGCGGACACGAAGTTCGAGTTCGGGCTGGCCGACGGGGAGCTCATCCTCGCCGACGAGGTGCTCACGCCGGACTCGTCCCGGTACTGGCCGGCCGACGACTACTCGCCGGGCCGCGTGCAGCCGAGCTTCGACAAGCAGTTCGTGCGCAACTGGCTGACCGGGCCGGAGGCGGGTTGGAACCCCGGCGCCGACACCCCGCCGCCGGTGCTGCCCGACGAGGTGGTGGCCGCCACGCGTGATCGGTACATCGAGGCCTACGAGCGGATCTCCGGCCTGTCGTTCGCGGACTGGATCGGCGGTGACGACGCGTGAGCGCATTCGACGCCACCTCGCGGGCCTCCGCGAACGAGCCCGCCTCTCCCACCACCGAGTCCGCCTCGTCCGTGACTGACACGGCCTCACCCCCGGCAGCGGTGAACCCGCCCACGCCGCCGGTGGCCGAGCGTCGCCCGCACCGGCGCGAGCACCACGGTCGCGTCTTCATCGACGACTACGAGTGGCTGCGCGACAAGGACGCCCCGGCGACGCGCGAGTACCTGGAGGCGGAGAACGACTACACCGACGCCATGACCGCCGACCTCAAGCCGCTGGAGGACGAGGTCTACGAGGAGATCCGCTCGCGCGTGAAGGAGACCGACATGTCGGTCCCCGTGCGTTCCGGCGGCTGGTGGTACTTCTCGCGTACGGAGGAGGGCCGCTCGTACGCGAAGCACTGCCGCGTCCCGGTTCCGCAGCAGTACGTCGATGACCCGGCGGACCCGGCCGGGTGGGCGCCGCCGGAGGTCTCCCCGGACGAGGAACTGCCCGGCGAGCAACTGCTCATGGACGGCAACGCCGAGGCCGAGGGGCACGAGTACTTCGCGCTCGGCGCGTTCTCGGTCAGTCACGACGGGACGATGCTGGCGTGGGCCACCGACACCGAGGGCGACGAGCGCTACACGCTGCGCTTCCGCTCGCTGGACCCGGAGGTCACCGCGCCGGACGAGGAGATCTCCGGCATCGCGGCGGGCGTGACCTGGTCCCGCGACGGCCGGTACGTGTTCTACGTGACCGTCGACGACGCGTGGCGACCGGACACCGTCTGGCGTCACCGCCTCGGGACGACGAGGGACGACGACGACAAGGTGTTCCACGAGCCCGACGAGTCCTACTGGATCGGGGTGGGCGAGACACGCAGCGAGAAGTACCTGCAGATAGCGGCGGGTTCCAAGGTCACCACCGAGGTGTGGTGCCTGGACTCGAACGATCCCGCGGGTGAGTTCTGGTGCGTCCGGCCGCGCGAGGAGGGCGTGGAGTACGACGTCGAGCACGCGGTGATCGGCGGCGAGGACCGCTTCATCATCACGCACAACGACGGCGCGCCGAACTATGTGGTGGCCGAGGCGCCCGCGGGCCCGATCGAGGGCTCCCTGCGGGACCTGCGCACGCTCGTCGAGCACCGCGACGACGTCCGCGTCGAGGGCGTGGACGCCTTCGCCCGGGTGCTGGTGCTGGGCTACCGCGAGGGGGCGCTGCCGCGCTTCGCGCTCATGCCGATCGACCCGGACTCCACGGCGGGGACCGGCGAGTACACGCGCTTCGAGCCCGTGGAGTTCGACGAGGAGCTGTTCACCTCCGGTCCCGGATCGAACCCGGAGTGGAACTCGCCGGTCCTGCGGTTCGGTTACGGCTCGTTCATCACGCCGGGGCGGGTCTACTCGCTCGACCTGACCACCGGCGAGCGCACGCTGCTGCGCGAGCAGGAGGTCCTCGGAGGCTACGACCCGAGCGGTTATGTGCAGCGTCGGGACTGGGCGACCGCAGCCGACGGCACCCAGGTGCCGATCTCCCTGGTGATGTCGAACGACACCGCCGCCCGCGTTGACGCCGGCGAGCAGGTGCCGACCCTGCTGTACGGCTATGGCTCGTACGAGTCGAGCATCGATCCCGCGTTCTCGGTGGCCAGGCTGTCGTTGCTCGACCGGGGGATGGCCTACGCCGTGGCGCACGTGCGCGGCGGCGGCGAGATGGGCCGGCTCTGGTACGAGAACGGCAAGAAGCTGACCAAGCGCAACACCTTCACCGACTTCGTCGACTGCGCGCGGCACCTCATCGATGCCGGGCTCACCGCGCCGGACCGGCTGGTCGCCGAGGGCGGCAGCGCGGGCGGTCTGCTCATGGGGGCGGTCGCCAACCTCGCCCCCGACCTGTTCGCGGGGATCCAGGCCGTGGTGCCGTTCGTCGACCCGCTCACCTCGATCCTCATGCCCGAGCTGCCGCTCACGGTGATCGAGTGGGACGAGTGGGGCGACCCGCTGCACTCCGAGGAGGTCTACGACTACATGGCCTCGTACGCCCCGTACGAGAACATCGAGGCCAAGGGGTACCCGGCCATCCTCGCGGTGACCTCGCTCAACGACACCCGCGTGTTGTACGTGGAGCCCGCCAAGTGGGTGGCCAAGCTGCGGGCCGTGGCGCCGTCGGCCAACTCCACCGACCGGCCGGTGCTGCTGCGCTGCGAGATGAGCGCCGGGCACGGCGGCGTGTCGGGCCGCTACGAGCGGTGGCGGCAGACAGCGTTCGAATACGCATGGACCGTCCGGACCGCCGGCGCCGGTTAGCCGCACCCGCCACAATCCGCTACTCCCGCTCCGGATCCGCTACTCCCACCTGGGTAGCGGATGCCGAGCGGGAGTAGCGGATTTCGGGAGGTGGACGCTCCACGGCGGGGTGACGGGGGAACGCCCGGGCTCAGGCCGGGTCGTCGGCCGGCTCCATGGTGCGGGCCATCGCGGCCGCGGGGATCACCCCGCCGACGAAGACGCCGAGGATCGCCAGACCACCCATCGCGTAGGCGAGGCGGTGACCGTCGCCGAACTCGAAGCTCGACCCCCAGACCAGCAGTAGCCCGATCGCCATGAGGACGGCGACGAGGGCCTTCAACGCGCTCGAGCGGGCGTGGAGGAGGGTCTGCGTCTCGTACTCGTCGAGGTAACGGGCCGGGGCGGCGTCCTTCATGTCGATCACCGTGCGCAGCATCGACCAGCAGACGCAGATCGCCGCGGTCATGGGGATCCATGCGATCGCGACCGGCAACCAGAAGTAGCTGGCGACCGCGATCGCGGCCATGACGACGATGCACCCCCAGTTCAGGCGGATCAGCAGGCGGCGCCGGGCCGGGGTGCGCCACGCGCGCAGACTGCCCTCCGTCCTGGCGACCTGTTTCTCGTAGCGGCGCTCGGCGGGGGACAGTGTCTCGGTGCCGGGGCTGAAGGTGGTCATGATCGGTCCTCTCGGGGGCGGCGGTAGATCTCGGCGGACATCGGTTGGAACTCCTCGCGGGAGAACACGGCCTCGACCGGGAGGTCGAACACCGCGCAGATCCGGAAGGCCAGATCCAGGCTGGGGTAATGGTCGCCGCGTTCGAGCGCCCCCACCGTCTGGGGGTTGACCTCGATCCGCTCCGCCAACGCCGCCCTGCTCAGACGGTGCTCGGCGCGCAGCACCGCGATCCGGTTGAAGATCGGGAGCTTTTCTCCCCGACGCACTGGACTCATGCACCTAAGTGTTGGGAAAACCCAACGAATTGTCAACGCCGAGATCCGAGTAGGCTGGGTCACATGAGCAACGGCAGCGTCCACGACATCCCGTTCACCACCATCGACGGCGAGCAGGCCAGCATGGCCGACTACGCGGGCCACGCCGTCCTCGTGGTCAACGTCGCCAGCGAGTGCGGTCTCACGCCGCAGTACGAGGGTCTGCAGGAGCTCGCGGACGACTTCCGCGACCGCGGACTGTTCGTGATCGGGTTCCCGTGCAACCAGTTCATGGGCCAGGAGCCGGGGGACGAGGACACCATCAAGGAGTTCACGTCCGGCAAGTACGGGATCACCTTCCCCCTCGCGGCCAAGGTCGACGTCAACGGCCCGGACCGGCACCCGCTGTACGCCGAACTGACCAAGGTCGCCGACGCGGACGGCGAGGCCGGCGACGTGCAGTGGAACTTCGAGAAGTTCCTGATCTCTCCCGAGGGAGAGGTCGTCGGCCGGTTCCGTCCCAAGGTCGAGCCCGGGGCCCCCGAACTGGTGGAGGCGCTCGAGGAGACACTCCCGATCTGACGGCCTGAGCAGGCCCGACGGGGCCCGGCCATCAGGCGTACACCTCGTCGTCGTCGCCCTGTCACCACGGTCTGACACGATGCGGCCATGACCCCGCGCCTCATCGTCTCCCTCTCGGGTCTGCGCGACACCACCCTCGACCACGCCGTGGACCTGGTCGGCGAGCTCGAACGCCGGTCCGTGCCCGTCTCCCTCCTCGTCGCGCCGCGGCGTGGCCGCGAGTACGAGCTCGCCGCCGATCACGGCACCCAGGACTGGCTGCGGCACCGCCGCCGCCAGGGCGACGCGATCGTGCTGGGCGGCTACGACGACGCGGCGACCGGGCTCCGCCGCGCCGAGTTCGCCTCCATCGGCCCGGCCGAGGCCACCGTGCGTCTCACCGCCGCCGACCGGCTCATGGCCGACATGGGCCTGCGCACCCGGATCTTCGCGCCGCCGCGCTGGAACGCCTCCCCGGGCTGCCTCAAGGCCCTGCCCGACGTGGGTTTCCGGCTGTGCGCCGCCCTCACCGGGATCCACGACGTCGTCCGCGGCACCACCGAGCGCGGCCGCGCCCTGTCGATCGGGGAGGGGTTCGTCGCCGACGCCTGGTGGTGCCGGGCGCTCGTCGCCGCCGCCGGCCGCACCGCCGCAGCGGGCGGGCTCGTCAGGCTCAACGTCTCCGCCAAGCAGCTCTCCCGCACGGCACCGCGGGCCGCGCTGCTCGACGCCGTGGACCTCGTCACTGGTGAGTACGGAGCCCGGGTCGCGCGCTACGAGTGGTCACCCACCGCGCTGGTCGGCGCCGCCTGAGCTTCGGCCGTGGCGCCGGCTGCGGGTAGGATCGACAGGTGAGTCCCGGCAGGTCCGGGCCCGCCCCGCGAAACCGCCCCGAACGAGGAGTTCCCACGTGGCCCGAGTCGTCGTCGAAGTCATGCCCAAGGCCGAGATCCTCGATCCGCAGGGTCAGGCCATCCACCGCGCGCTCGGCCGCCTCGGCCACGACGGCGTCACCGACGTCCGGCAGGGCAAGCGGTTCGAGCTCGAGGTCTCCGACTCGGTCACCGACGCCGAGCTCGAGGAGATCGCCTCGTCGCTGCTGGCCAACACGGTGATCGAGGACTGGAAGGTCGTCCGCGTCGACACCGCGGGGGTCGCCTCGTGAGCGCGCGGATCGGCGTCATCACCTTCCCCGGCACGCTCGACGACATCGACGCCTCGCGTGCCGTGACCCGCGCCGGCGGCGAGGCCGTCTCGCTGTGGCACGACGACGCCGACCTAAAGGGTGTCGACGCGGTGGTCGTGCCCGGCGGCTTCTCCTATGGCGACTACCTGCGCTGCGGCGCCATCGCCTCCATGGCCCCTGTCATGGGCGAGGTCATCAGCGCCGCCCGCGGTGGCATGCCCGTGCTCGGCATCTGCAACGGCTTCCAGATCCTCTGCGAGGCCGGGCTGCTGCCCGGTGCCATGGGCCGCAACCGCGACATGCACTTCATCTGCCGCGACGAGTGGCTGCGCGTCGAGAACACCGACACCGCCTGGACGTCGCGTTTCGAGAAGGGCGCCGAGATCCTCATCCCCCTCAAGTCCGGCGAGGGGCGCTACATGGCGACCGCGGAGACGATCGAGGAGCTCGAGGGCGAGGGGCGCGTCGTGTTCCGCTTCGCCGGCGACGCCCCCAACGGCTCCACCAACCACATCGCCGGCATCACGTCGGAGAACGGGCGCGTCGTGGGCCTCATGCCGCACCCCGAGCACGCGATCGACCCGCTCACCGGACCGTCCGACGACGGCCTCGGCCTGTTCCTGTCCGCGCTCGACGCGGTCGTCAAGGTCTAGGAGACTGCTGAACAAGGCGCTATTGGGGTTGG
>NZ_JAALDU010000397.1 GCF_014145015.1 Dietzia sp. E1
GGCGAGGCCCGCCCCTTGGGGCGGGCCTCGCCGGCTGACTCTGGGAGTCACAGGATGGTGAACCCGGTGAATCGGTAGTGGCCGTGGCTGTCACGGACGATGCTGGCGGCCAGGGCGCGGTAGCGAGCATCCCAGGTGATGATGGCGGGGACGTAGAAGACGGTCCGCTTGGGCTCGCGGATCGCCTGGGCCTGCTGTCGGCGGATGGTCACTGTGGTGGCTAGTCGCGCGGCGGCGACTCGCTCGGCGGCGACGTTGATGCTGGCGCGTCCGGCGGCGGTGGCGAGTTGGGTGTCGAATAGGTCGCGCAGGCGGCCTCGGCGACCGTTGACGACGGCCAGGGCGATGGTGAGCATCCGGTGCAGTTCTGCCCATTCCTGGCGGGTTGGGGTGAATCCGTCGTCGCCGATCGGCTCGGGCTTCGGCGCTGCGGGCGCGGCTGCGGCCTCGGCTTCCATGCGGCGGAGGCCGACGCTGGCGACGAGGTCGGTGAGCCATTCGCGGGCGGTGAGCGTGTCGACGTGGTGGCGGGCGAGTTCGTCGTACGCGGCCTGGACCTGGCCTTCGGCGGGTTCGAGCAGCCCGCTGCGGGTGATCGGGTGTGCAGGCGCGAGGGCTGTGGCCGGCTCTGTGCGGGGCAGGGCTCGGACCGTGGCGGGCGCGTGGTTCGTGGTCATGGTGTCCTCCTGGGGTTTCCGGGGGCGTGGAGCCCTCTCGGGGTGGTGAGTGGTGGCCGGACTACCGGCCCGCGGTGCGGGCCGGTAGCGGGGTCTAGTCGTGGCCGATGACGAGGCCGTCGACGCAGGCGATGCAGCAGCCTCCGGCGGCAGCGGCGGTGATGATCTCGTTGCACCGGACGCAGCGGCGGGCGGGGTGCACGAAGCCCAGGTGATCGTTCTCGTAGTGCCACAGCATCTCGGTGCCGTCCTCGGCGTGCATGAGGCGGATCTCCGCCTCGATCGGGCCGCGATCGGTCTCCAGAGTGAAGGCGTCGAGCAGGGTGCCGGGCTTGGCGGTCATGGTGTCCTCCTGGGGTTTCCGGGGGCGGTGTTGC
>NZ_JAALDU010000039.1 GCF_014145015.1 Dietzia sp. E1
GGCCCCGCCGGATCGGATCCGGCGGGGCCCCTCTTCGCAGTCCCGGGCCCGTAGGCGGAACGGGAAGTGTCGCGGCGGTCAGGCCCTGGCGCGGCGCTTCTTCATCCGGCCCTCGAGGTACACGGCGAACTTGGTCAGCGAGTAGTTGATGACGATGAACAGGATGCCCGCCACGATGTACGCGGGGACCGTGTTGGCGTACGCCGAGCCGAGGGTCTTGGACCAGTTGAGCAGCTCCAGGTAGGTGATGCCGTAGCCCAGTGCGGAGTCCTTGAGGACGACGACGAGTTGGCCGACAAGGGCCGGGAGCATCGCTGTGAGGGCCTGGGGGAGCTGGATCGACCGCAGCACCTGCCCGGAGGTGAGGCCCACCGACAGTCCCGCCTCGGACTGCCCCTTGGGCAGACCGTGGACGCCCGAACGGACGAGCTCGGCGATGACGGCCCCGTTGTAGAGCGTCAGAGCGGTGACGACGGCGGCGAGCGGCGCGTGCTGGTTGGGCACGAGGTCGGACGTGGCGAAGTACCCGAAGTAGGCGAACACCATCATCAGAAGCACCGGCACGGCGCGGAAGAACTCGACGATCACACTGCAGAACCACCGCAGAGGGGCGAACGGCGAGAGCCGGCCCATGCCGAACAGCAGCCCGAACACCACCGCGAGCACGATCGAGATCCCGGCCGCGGTGAACGTGCCCTTGAGGCCGGGGATGAGGTACGACGTCCACACCTCGGGGTCGGTGACGAAGGGCTCCCACATGAAGGCCTTGAGCTGGCCGGCCTTCTGGAACTGTAGGTAGATGACGTAGGCGATGCCGATCACGAGGATCGCGCCCACCACCGTGAGGACACGGTGACGCAACCTGGCCTTGGGACCGGGTGCGTCGAACAGGACGGCCTGGGTGCTCATCGCTTCACCGCCAGCTTCCGGGAGAGAGAGGTGGTCCACAGCCCGATCGGGAGGGTGAGGATCACGAAGACCATCGCGAAGAAGAAGAACGTCGGCAGGCTCGCGCCCTCGTTCTCCGTGATCACCTGCAGCAGTCCCGCCGAGTCACCGACGCCGATCACGGCCGCGACGGTGGAGTTCTTGATGAGCGCGATGATGACCGAGCCGAGCGGGGCGATCGCGCCGCGGAACGCCTGCGGGAGGATCACCTCGCGCAGGGACTGGCCGAACCCCAGGCCGATCGAGCGGGCCGCCTCGGCCTGCCCCACCGGCACCGTGTTGACGCCCGAGCGCAGGGCCTCACAGATGTAGGCCGCGTGGTAGACGGCCAGCATGATCGCCGCCCACCAGAACGCGTTGCGCGCGAAGTCGTCGGAGACCGACAGTTGCAGAATGAAGGACAGGCCCAGGATGCTGAAGACCATCAGCAGCGTCAGCGGCAGATTCCGGAACGTGTTGACGTACGAGGTCCCCAGGCCGCGCAGCACCGCCACCGGGGACACGCGCAGGACGGCCACGAGCGTTCCCAGGATCAGGGCGCCGATGCTGCCCAGGATCGAGAGCTGGATGGTCACCCAGACCGCTCCGAGGACGTCATAGTCGGCGAAGATGTCGCCCATGGTCCACCTTCCGTGATGGGGTGCCGGACCTCCGCGCCCCGGTGGGCGGCGGCGCGGAGGTGGCGGGGCCGGCCGGGTCGGTCGTCGACCCGGCCGGCAGGGTTCGATTCAGATCAGGCGCAGGCGTCCGGCTCGGGCGGGTTGCCCTCGCCCGGGGTGAAGCCGGCGGCGCCGAGGTTCTCCTCGACCGCGGTGTCCCAGCTACCGTCCGAGATCATTTCGCGGATGGCCTCGTTGATCTGCTCGCACTTCTCCGTGTCGCCCTTGGCGATGCCGACGCCGTAGCGCTCCTCGGTGAACGGCGCGCCGACCACCTTGAGCTGGCCCTGGTACTGGTCCTGGGAGGCGTAGCCCGCGAGGATCGTGTCGTCCGTGGTCAGGGCGTCGACCGCGTTGGACACCAGCGCGGAGACGCACTCGGAGTAGGTGCCGAACTCCTGCAGGTTGACGCCCGGCACCTTCTCCTTGACGGTCTGCGCCGAGGTCGAGCCGGTGACCGAGCACAGGCGCTTGCCGTCGAGGGAGTCCGGCCCGGTGATCGAGTCGTCGTCGGCGCGGACCAGCAGGTCCTGGCCGGCGATGAAGTACGGCCCGGCGAATCCGACCTTCTCCTTGCGGGAGTCGGTGATGGAGTACGTGGCCACGATCATGTCGACCTGGCCGGTCTCGAGCAGCGTCTCGCGCTGGGCGCTCGGCGCCTGGATCCACTCGATGTCGTCCTCGGCGGTGCCGAGCTTCTCGGCGATGTAGCGGGCGACGTCGACGTCGAAGCCGGTGTACTCGTTGCCCTCCTTGAGGCCGAGGCCCGGCTGGTCGAACTTGATGCCGACCTTGAGCTGGTTCCCGCCGTCGCCGCCGTCATCGCTGCCGCACGCGCTCAGCCCGAGCGCCAGGGAGACGGCCGCCGCGGCCGCTCCGATCCGTCGGATGTTCATGAGTACTCCTCGTGGGGTGGGGTGGATGGGTCCTGAACGGGTCCGCGGACGGGCCCTTCTAGTTGGAGAGGATCTTGGACAGGAAGTCCTTGGCCCGGGCGCTCTGCGGATTGGTGAAGAACTCCTCGGGTGTGGCCTGCTCGACCAGCTCGCCGTCCGCCATGAAGATCACGCGGTCGGCGGCCTTGCGCGCGAAGCCCATCTCGTGGGTCACCACGACCATCGTCATGCCGGTCTTGGCCAGGCCGGTCATCACGTCGAGGACCTCGTTGATCATCTCGGGGTCGAGGGCGGAGGTCGGCTCGTCGAAGAGCATGACCTTGGGGTCCATGGCCAGCGACCGGGCGATCGCCACGCGCTGCTGCTGGCCACCCGAGAGCTGCGCCGGGTACTTGGCCGCCTGCTGCTCGACCCCGACGCGGGTGAGCAGCTCCATGGCCCGCTTCTCCGCCTCCGCCTTGCTCTGCTTACGGACCTTGATCGGCCCCAGGGTGACGTTCTCCAGGATCGTCTTGTGGGCAAAAAGATTGAAGGACTGGAAGACCATGCCCACGTCGGCGCGCAGCTTGGCGAGCGCCTTGCCCTCCTCGGGCAGCGGCTTGCCGTCGATCGTGATGGAACCGGACTCGAAGGTCTCGAGCCGGTTGATGGTGCGGCACAGCGTCGACTTACCGGAGCCGGACGGCCCGATCACCACGACGACCTCCCCCTGCTCGATGGACAGGTTGATGTCCTTGAGCGCGTGGAAGTCACCGAAGTGCTTATTGACGCCTGAGATCTCGACGAGAGCCATGTGAGGAACTATAGGGCTCCAAAAGGCCTCACCGCCCCAAGACCGCGGACGTGTCCGCTACGCGAACCGCGAACCGGTCGACATGGTGTGCAGCGGTGCGTACCGTCGTTACATGGCGATATCGGATGTCAGGGAATACGCCCATCTCACCGCCGACGACGTAGAAGCCATCGGCGAGGAACTCGAGGCGATCCGCCAGGAAGTCGTGGACTCTCTCGGCGACCGCGACCGCCGATACGTGCAGAACACGATCAGACTGCAGCGCGGCCTCGTGGCCGGCGGCCGAGTCGTCTTGCTCTTCTCCGGGTACCGGCCCGCGTGGGCGCTCGGCACCGGGTTGCTCGCCGCCGGGAAGATCATCGAGAACATGGAGCTCGGGCACAACGTGATGCACGGGCAGTGGGACTGGATGAACGACCCGGTCATCCACTCCAGCTCCTGGGAGTGGGACATCGTCGGCACGTCCGAGCACTGGAAGGCCACGCACAACTACCACCACCACAAGTACACCAACATCGTCGGCATGGACGACGATGTCGGGTACGGCGTGGTGCGGGTGACGCGCGACCAGCCGTGGCACCCGGCCAACTCGCTCAACCTGGTCTGGAACACGATGCTCGCGTTCGCGTTCCAGTGGGGCGTGGGCGTCCAGCACCTCGAGATCGCACCGGGGACCATCAACTCCTCGGGGTGGGACGAGCAGAAGAAGCGGATCGGGCAGTTCCTGCGGAAGGCCCGCCGCCAGGTGGGCAAGGACTACGTGTGGTTCCCGCTGCTGTCGGGCCCCAACTGGAAGACCACCATGACCGCGAACATGACCGCCAACGTCATCCGCAACCTGTGGTCGAACGCCGTGATCTTCTGCGGTCACTTCCCGGACGGGGCCGACAAGTTCACCCTGGAGGACCTGGAGAACGAGACGCAGGCGCAGTGGTACCTGCGCCAGATGCTGGGCTCGGCCAGCTTCACCGGCAGGAAGCTCATGCACTTCATGTCCGGCAACCTGTCGTTCCAGATCGAGCACCACCTGTTCCCCACGATCCCGTCCAACCGGTACGCCGAGGTCTCGGAGAAGGTGCAGGACGTCTGCCGCCGCTGGGATCTGCCGTACACCACCGGCCCGCTGTACGAGCAGTACTGGCAGTCGTGGCGCACCATCGCCAAGCTGTCGCTGCCGAACCGGTTCCTCAAGGCCACGGCCGACGACGCGCCGGAGACCCGGTCGGAGAAGATGTTCGCCGGCGAGCCGAGGACGTATGAGACCCGCGACGGTCGGCGTGCGGGCCTGGTCACCGCACTCAAGCACCACACGAACCCGCGGCAGCTGCGGCGCATCACCCGGACGGTCTGACGTGGCGGGAGACGACGTGGCATCCGGAGACGACAACCGCACCCCGAGCGTCGACGAGACGCACCGTCGACCCGAGGGCGCGACCGACGCCGAGGTCGAGGCGGCCGGCACCGTGAGCGAGGCACTGGAGTACATCGAGCGGGCCCGCGGTCGGCTGTACGACCTGCACCAGCTCATCGGGCGCGCGGACATCCTCCTCCAGGAGGCCGCCGACAAGCTCGACGAGATCGGTCGCACGGAACTCGCCGAACGGATCCGTTCCGAGGTCGTGGGGGTCAACGTCCTCCACGGCCGGTGGACGTTCCAGATGGTGGAGGAGTTCGACGACGGCTTCTGGTCCACCGCGCGCGAGGTCGACCGCGCGGTGCGCGAGGAGCTCACCGGCGGCCGCCGACACGTCCACGAGGCGGAGATGAAAGAGGCCAACAGGACGAAGGGCCGCCCCGGACACGAGGCGACCCCTGGGGATCCGAATTAGGATCCGCACGATCGATCGAGCGGATCACCGGGTCAGCCGGTGCGGTGGCGGCCGGCGATCCGGTGTCGGTCGGCCTCGGTGAGGCCGCCCCACACGCCGTACAACTCCTTGGTCTCGAGGGCGAACGTCCGGCAGGTGTCGAAGACGGGGCAGCCGGCGCATATGGCCTTGGCCTGATCCTCCTTCTTCCGGCGGGCGCCCTTCGACTCCTCCTCGAGGCTGTAGAACAGGTCCTCGTGGCCGATGCACGCCGCACCGTCGCGCCACGACCAGAATGCCGCCGTGGGCTCGAGATTCTTGTACCTGGGCATGTGGCCTCCGTTCCCGCCGTTCCGAAGTGCCCGTGTTAGGCCCTGAAAGCTCGGTCGGCAGCGCTCTGCACCCATCCTGTCAGTGATCCGCCTCGCCGTGCGCGGAGTGAACTCACATACCGAGAGGTATATGTTTCTGTCAAGGGGTTGCGCAGTGCTTTTGCAGCAGAATCCACTACAGGTGAGAAGTTGTCCACGCCTCACATTCCGGCCGTGCGGGCGGCAGCGGTCACCGTCGAGACGCGGTCCTCGTCGTCGTCGACCGGATGACCTCCGCGGCGCGCGACGCCGCGCCGTCCACCCCCCACCACTTCCGGATGCCCCCGGCTTCGCCGTCCAGAGCGCGGTCCACCTGCTCGCGCACCGCGTGCGCGACCGCCGTGGGCCCGTCTCCGTACCTCATCACCGACGTGCCGGGGAGCCCGCCCAGCGCCTCTGCGGTGGCGTCGTACTCGCCGTGATCATGCTTTCCCGGGACCACCACGAGCGGGACGTCCGCGCAGGCGGCGTCGGCGACGGACGTCTGGCCCGCCCCGGTGACCACCACATCCGCAGAGCACAGCTCAGACCACGGGTCGTCGTGCCACGCCCCGTCCGCCCCACCCAGCTCCGTCCATTCCGCCACGCCCAGCTCGCCGACGGTCGTGCGGACCGCGCGCCAGAACCGGTGGTCCCAGACCTCGGTGGATCCGTTGAGGTGGACCACGCGGGGGCGACGGCGCCGGTCGCGCGGCTCGGGCTCGCGATGCTCGAAGCGGGAGATCCCGCCGATCTCGTACACCGCACGTCCCGCCTGCGCGACGGCCTCGCGGTGCGCGCCGGGTGGCCACGCCGCGATGAGTTTCTCGGCGGCACGGCAGCGGAGCCGGTGCGGTTCGTCGTCCCGCAGTCCGGGCGGCAGGGTGCTCACCATCGGGACGCCGGCCATGCGCGCGGCCAGCGACATCTCCGGTGACGAGTCGACCCAGAACGCCCGCGGCCTGGCACGGTCGATCCACGCCACCGCCCTCCGGCGGGCGGCGACCGCGAGACCCTCGGCCGCGACCCCGTCGACGGGCAGGTGCACCACCTCGATCCCGGGCGGGCGGAGGGCGTGGTCGAACGGCCCGGTCACGAGCAACGTGACCTCCTCGCCCCGCTCCCTCAGAGCCGCGACGACCGGCAGCACCCGGTGCAGATGCCCGCGCCCACGATTGTGAACGTAGACGCCGATCATCGTCGAAACGTCCTCAGGCGTCTCCGCGAAGTGCCTCGAGGAGCGCGTCGCAGAAGGCGGGCAGGTCGTCGGGCCGGCGGCTGGTCGTGATCCCGCCGTCACTGACGAGTTCCGCGTCGACCCACTCCGCGCCCGCGTTGACCAGATCCGTCCGCAGGCTCGGGTAGGACGTGATCCGGCGGCCGCGGACCACGTCGGCCTCGACGAGCATCCAGGGGGCGTGGCAGATGGCGAACACGGGCTTACCCGCGTCGACCATCTCGCGCACCAGGTTCACGGCGTGGGAGTCCTGCCGCAGCGCGTCCGGGTTGGCGACGCCGCCGGGTAGGACGAGCACGTCGATGTCGGCGGCCGAGGTGTCGGCGCTGATCCGGTCGACGGCGTGCGTGCCGGCCGGGTCGAGGTGGTCGACCAGCCCGACCTCGCCGCTGTCCGTGCTGACGAGGATCGGCGTGTGACCCGCCCCGGAGACGGCGCCCCACGGCTCGGTGAGTTCGACGCGCTCGATGCCCTCGGAGGCCACGAGGAAAGCGACGGTTCGGGTGTCGGTTCGTGCATCCTGTGTCTCGGTCATGCCCCCGATCGTGAGGGCGGACACCTACCCTCGCAACCGGTCCCCGAGACGGTGGACCGCGTAGCGCGGGTCCGGCACCATACCCCCATGGGACGACGAGATCGGATGGCCGCCAACGGACGTCGCGGCGGCGGGCGACGCGGACGCGGGTGCGGGTGCTCGCTGCTCGTACTGCTCCTGCTTCTGGTGGGGCTGGTGGTGGCCGCGGAGTTCGGGGCCCGCTGGTACCTGTCCGACCGGGCCGAGAGCGAGGCGTCCGCCCGGCTCGATGCGCCGGTGTCGGTGGGGTTCGGCAGCACTCCCGTGTTGTGGGATCTGGCCACGACCCAGGCCGTGGGGACGGTCCGGCTGACCTCCCCCGGCAACGCGACCGTCCCGCGCATCGACGTGACCGGCCACTCCGTCCGGTTGGTCGACGGCGGGATCCGCGCCGACACCGCCGACGGCATCGCGGTCCTCAGCGGCGAGCAGCTCGCGGCCGCCGCCTCGCAGGGCAACCCGGCGGAGGGCTCACCCGTGGCGGGTCTGACCGAGGTCCGCTCGGTGCGGCCCGACCCCGCCGCCGGGC
>NZ_JAALDU010000003.1 GCF_014145015.1 Dietzia sp. E1
GACGGGGCCGTCCGGCGCGTCACCGCCGCGGTCGCCGGGGCCGTCGGGCCGGACGTCGACGCTCCGCACCGCGTAGCCGTCGATCGCGGCCTGGTCGAACGACGGGAGCGGGCGCTCGGCCACGACCTCCTCGGCGCACAGCAGACCCTGCGCCTCGGAGATCGCCACGCGCACGGGGCGCGGGGCGACCGCGGCCGCCGTCACCAGAGCCAGCTGTTCCTCGACGGAGCGCACCAGGTGCTCCTTTCCCGTACCCGTCACCCGCGCGAGCGGACCCGCCTCACCAGTGGAAAAGGGGTTACGACCCCAGTCGGCCCGCGAGCCACTCGCGGAGGTCGTCCGCGTACGCCGGGTTGTCCAGCGCGAAGTCCACGCACGCCTTGATGTAGCCGCCGGGGTTGCCCAGGTCGTGGCGGGTGCCGTCGTGGACCACCACGTGCACGGGGTGCCCCTCGTCGATGAGCAGGTCGATCGCGTCGGTGATCTGGATCTCCCCGCCGGCGCCCGGCTCGGTCCGGCGCAGCGCGTCGAAGATCGCGCGGTCGAGCACGTACCGCCCGGCAGCGGCGAGATTGGAGGGCGCGTCCTCGGCGGCCGGCTTCTCGACCATGCCGAGCACCTTCTTCACCGACGGGTCGTCGGTGTCCTCCACGTCGAACACGCCGTAGGAGGAGACGTTGTCCGGGTCCACCTCGAACGCGCACAGCACGCTGCCGCCACGCTCGGCGCGGACGGCGCTCATCTGGCCGAGGATCCCGAACGGCAGGACCAGGTCGTCCGGCAGCAGTACCGCCACGGCCTGCTCCTCGTCGCCGAGCACCGACTCGACCTGCGCGATGGCGTGTCCCAACCCCAGGGGCTCGTCCTGACGGACGTCGACGACCTCGATGAGCCCGGGCGCGCGCTGGACCTTGTGCAGCAGGACGTCCTTGCCGCGGTCCTCGAGCGTGCCCTCGAGCACGGAGTCCTCGGCGAAATGCGCCATCACGCCGACCTTGCGCTCGGAGGTGACGATCGCGAGCCGCCCCGCCCCCGCCTCGGTGGCCTCCTCGGCGATGAGCTCGATGCCCGGGGTGTCCACGACGGGCAGGAGCTCCTTGGGCACCGTCTTGGTGGCGGGCAGGAACCGGGTGCCGAGACCGGCCGCCGGGACGACGGCGGTCCGGAACTGCGGCGCGGGTGTGGTGTCGGACGTCATGGCGACCACCTTAGACCGCGTACCCGGCACCCACGTGTGACGCCACGCGCGGCAGACTGTGGCTCATGTCGCAGGACGAGCCCGACGTCGGCGCGGGGCCCACCGCCGACGCGGCCGTCAAGGCACGGTTGCGCCGGGAGGTGCTCGCGCGCCGCGCCGCCGTGCCCGCGCCGGTGCGCGTCCGGCGTGACCGGG
>NZ_JAALDU010000398.1 GCF_014145015.1 Dietzia sp. E1
GCCGGCCGCCGCGACCGCGGTGCCCACCGACGCCGCCGCCACGCCGTGGGCGACGTCGCCGATGCGCGGGCCGCCGGCCACCACGACGATGAACACGCCCTGCAGGCGACCACGCATCTCGTCGGTGGCCGACTCGAGCAGGATGGCCTGACGGAACGCGGCCGAGACCATGTCCACCGCACCGCCGAACGCCAGCGCCGCGAGCGCCAGCCACAGCCACCAGGCCGAGCCTCCGGGCGAGGCCGCACCGACGAACACGCCGAAAGCGACCATCGCCAGGCCCCACAGCGCCACGCACACCAGCACCGCCAGGCCCTGCCGTCGCACGCGCGGGATCCAGCCGGAGAACACGCCGCCAAGTACGGCGCCGACGCTCATCGCGGCGAACAGCAGCCCGAGCGCGGTCCCGCCCGTCGCCGGGTCGCCGAAGGACTCGGTGGCGATCTGCGGGAAGAGCGCCCGCGGCATGCCGAAGACCATGGCGATGATGTCCACGAGGAACGAGGCCAACAGGATGCGGCGGGTGGCCAGGTAGGCGAACCCGTCGATCACCGACCGCAGGCCGACCGAGGGTCGCTCCCCCGACACCGGCTGGGGCGGGAGCCGGTAGACGGCGTACAGCGTGGCCAGCAGCGCCACCGAGTCCAGCAGATACAGCGACTCCAGCCCGAGCACCGGGATGAGGATGCCCGCCGAGAGCGGCCCGACGATCGCGCCGAACTGCATGACGGTCATGTTCAGCGCGGAGGCGGAGGCCAACTGATCGGGCGGGACGAGTTTGGGGATGATCGCCGACCGGGTGGGCTGGTTGACCGCGAAGAACGCCTGCTGCACGGCGAGCAGCCCCATCACCAGCCACACGTTCTGGTTGCCGGCGGCGGCCTGCAGCCAGAACAGCGCGGCGGTCACGATGAGGCCGGTGGTGGTGATCATGAGCAGCTTGCGCCGGTCGAACGCGTCGGCCAGCGCGCCGCCCCAGAGACCGAACACGATGAGCGGCACGAGCGCGAACACGCCGGTGAGACCGACGTAGGCGGAGTTGCGGGTGATCTCGAAGACCTGTTGCGGCACCGCGACGATGGACAGCTGCGCGCCGATCACCGTGACGATGTTGGCGAGCCACAGTCTGCGGAAGTCCGGCTGCCGCAGGGGCCGCGTATCGGCGAGCTGACGCCTGAGAACTGACACGCCGGGTGAGGCTACTCGTCTTCCGAGACGGTTCGAATCGTCGGAGCCACCCTCTATCCTCAGACGCGAGTGCTCAACACTGGTCACGATTGCGCAGATGTTGAGCAGCCACCCATCCCCCACACGGCGCTGCCACGCCCGAGGAGACTTGATGACGACACCGCAGACCGATCGCACCCAGACCGCGGTCATCGTCCTGGCCGCCGGCTCCGGCACCAGGATGAAGAGCGCCACACCCAAGATGCTGCATCGCGTATGCGGGCGGACCATGCTCGGCCACGCCCTGCACGCGGCGGCGGGGATCGAGCCGGACGCGATCGTCGTGGTGGTGGGCCATCAGCGCGAGCAGGTCTCCGCCGCGGTGGCCGAGCTGTCGTCCGAGCTCGGCGTGCCCGTGTCGACGGCGGTCCAGGAGGAGCAGAAGGGCACCGGTGACGCGGTCGCGGCCGGCATGTCGGGGCTGCCCGCCGACTTCTCCGGCACGGTACTCGTGACCACCTCCGACATCCCGCTGCTCGACGCCGAGACGTTGCGCGAGGTGGTGAGCCGCCACGACATGCGGCCGCGGGCGGCGGTCACCGTCCTGACGTCGACGGCGCCCGACCCCACGGGGTACGGCCGCATCGTGAGGAACGACGACGGCGAGGTGCTCAGGATCGTCGAGCACAAGGACGCCTCGGAGGACGAGAAGGCGATCGACGAGGTCAACTCGGGCATCTACGCGTTCGACGCGCAGGTCCTGCGGGACAAGCTCGGACAGCTGAGCACCGACAACTCGCAGGGCGAGCTGTACCTCACCGACGTCATCCAGCTGGCCCGCCGGGCCAACGGGCTCATCCGCGGGCACCGCGTCGAGGACGCGGACCTCGTGGCGGGCGTCAACGACCGTGTGCAGCTGGCCGCGCTGGCCGGCGAGATGAACCGCCGGCTCTGCGAGTCGGCCATGCGCGCCGGGGCGACCATCGTCGACCCGTCCAGCACGTGGCTCGACGTGGGCGTGCAGATCGGGCGGGACGTGACGATCCTGCCGGGCACGCATCTGGCGGGCGCGACGGTCATTCACGACGGCGCGACCATCGGCCCCGACACCACCCTGCAGGACACGACCGTCGGCGAGGGCGCCGTGGTCGTGCGTTCACATGCGGTGAGCGCCACAGTCGGGGCTGGCGCCGAGGTCGGCCCGTTCGCGTATCTGCGGCCCGCCGCGGACCTCGGTGCGAACAGCAAGATCGGTACGTTCGTCGAGGTCAAGAAGTCGACGATCGGCGCCAACACCAAGGTGCCGCACCTGACCTATGTGGGGGACGCGACCATCGGTGAGCACACCAACATCGGGGCGTCGAGCGTGTTCGTCAATTACGACGGGGTGAACAAGAACCGTACAGTGATCGGCGATCACTGCCGCACCGGTTCGGACACCATGTTCGTCGCACCGGTGACCGTCGGAGACGGGGCCTATTCGGGCGCGGGTACCGTGATCAAGGACGACGTCCCGCCGGGCGCCCTCGCGGTGTCCGGAGGACGGCAGAGGAACATCGACGACTGGGTGATCAAGAACCGGCCGGATTCCGGCTCGGCCGAGGCCGCCCGTCGTGCCCGGAACGACTCCCAGAAGGACGGACTCACGCAGTGAGCGAGTGGATCGACAACCAGAAGAACCTGATGTTTTTCGCGGGGCGCGCGCACCCCGAGCTCTCCGATCAGGTCGCCGCAGAGCTGGGGGTCGAGGTCACCCCGCAGACTGCCCGGGACTTCGCCAACGGCGAGATCTTCGTCCGCTTCGAACAGTCGGTCCGCGGCTGCGACGCGTTCGTGCTGCAGAGCGCCCCTGCCCCGCTGAACAAGTGGATCATGGAGCAGCTCATCATGATCGACGCGCTCAAGCGCGGCTCCGCCAAGCGGATCACGGCGGTCCTGCCGTTCTACCCGTACGCGCGCCAGGACAAGAAGCACCGCGGGCGTGAGCCGATCTCGGCCCGCCTCATCGCCGACCTGCTCAAGGCCGCCGGCGCCGACCGGATCATCACGGTCGACCTGCACACCGACCAGATCCAGGGCTTCTTCGACGGTCCGGTCGACCACATGCACGCCCAGGGTCAGCTGTCGGACTACGTGCGGCAGCACTACGGGACCGACAACATCGTCGTGGTCTCCCCCGATGCCGGCCGCGTCAAGGTGGGCGAGAAGTGGGCCGACGCGCTCGACGGCGCCCCGCTGGCGTTCGTCCACAAGACCCGCGATCCCAACGTGCCCAACCAGGTCAAGTCCAACCGCGTCGTCGGTGACGTCGAGGGCAAGACCTGCGTGCTCATGGACGACATGATCGACACCGGTGGCACCATCGCCGGCGCGGTCAAGGTCCTCAAGGACGCCGGTGCGGGCGACGTCATCATCGCCACCACGCACGGCATCTTCTCCGACCCGGCCGCCGAGCGCCTCGCCTCCTGCGGCGCCAAGGAGGTCATCACCACCGACACGCTGCCGATCCCGCCGGAGAAGCGCTTCGAGAACCTCACCGTGCTGTCCATCGCGCCGCTGCTGGCCCGGACCATCCACGAGGTCTTCGAGAACGGCTCGGTGACCAGCCTGTTCAACGGTTCCGCGTAGGGGCGACCATGGACGCGACGATCTACCACAACCCCCGCTGCTCCAAGTCGCGGCAGGCTCTCGAGCTGCTGCGGGAGCGGGGCGTGGAGCCGACGATCATCAAGTACCTCGACACCCCGCCGACGGTCGAGGAACTGCGCACGCTCATCGCGGACGCCGGGCTCACGGTGCGGCAGGCCGTCCGCGTCAAGGAGGCGGAGTTCACCGAGCTCGGCCTGATCGACGCCTCGGATGACGAGCTCCTCGCCGCGATGGTCGCCCACCCGCGGTTGATCGAGCGGCCCTTCGTCGTCACCGACAAGGGCACCCGCCTCGCGCGCCCCACGGCGGAGGTCGAGGAGATCCTCTGACGCCACCCCGCCCGGTTCGCGCCTGACGAATACCGGCACCCCACGCGCCCGGACCCGCCGTTCCCTTCCGAGGGGCGGCGGGTCCCGCGCATTTCCGGTCTCGCCGTGCCCGTGTGTCTCCGGCGGGTCCCGCGCACTTCCGGTCTGGCCGTCGGCTCTCGCCCGATTCGCGCTTCCCGCCCGGCCCGGCTCGTCCGATTTGGGTGCGAACCCCCGGCGCCGCTAGGCTGGTCGGGTCATCTCGGCGAGGGAGGACCCGCAAGGGCCGCTCCGTTATCGACGCGATCACCTCTGGCTCCCGCCTCTGGTGCGCTTCGCGCCGGGCCGGAAATACCAACACAGAGGTCATCGCATGTCTGACGTCAACAAGCTCGCCGCCACCGTCCGCACCGAGTTCGGCAAGGGCGCCTCCCGCCGCGCCCGCCGCGACTTCAAGGTCCCCGCGGTGCTGTACGGCCACAACACCGAGCCCCGCCACCTGCTGCTGGGCGCGCTCGAGTTCGCCGCCATCCTGCGTCACGCCGGCACCAACGCCCTGCTCACCCTCGACATCGAGGGCGAGGAGCAGCTGGCGCTGCCCAAGCAGATCGACGTGCACCCGCTGACCCGCGTCATCGAGCACACCGACCTCATCGTCGTGAGGAAGGGCGAGAAGGTCGTCGTCGAGATCGCCGTGCTGGTCACCGGCGAGGCCGCCCCCGGCACCCTGGTCACCACCGACGCCGACGTCATCGAGGTCGAGGTCGACGCCCTCAACATCCCCGAGGACTTCGAGGTCTCGGTCGAGGACGCCCAGGCCGGCACCCAGATCACCGCCGCCGACGTCACGCTGCCCGCCGGCGCGACCCTGATCTCCGACCCGGAGACCCTGCTGGTCAACGTCATGGAGGCCCCGTCGGGCGCCGACCTCGAGGCCGACGAGGAGGCCGCCCCCGAGGGTGCGGCCGCCGAGGATGCCGCGAAGGCCGCCGAGGAGGGCTGATCCCCTACTGCCGCGCTGTAGCGGCGAGGAGGCCACGGGCCCGGAGGCGACCTGAGTGTCGTCCCGGGCCCGTTCCGCATTTCCCCACCCGGACATCCGCTCCCCCGCCTGGCGTCTCGCTCCACGGGGATGGCGCCTCGCTCCCGTGCCCGTACGCCCGAATCCATCGCCGCTCCCCGGGATGGCGTCCGGCCCGCCCGCCGGAGCGCGCGAGACGCCATCCCGGCGCGCGGCTGTGCGGGGACCGGCGGATTGACGCGGGTTCGGCCGGCCCGGCGCGAGCGAGCGGGTCAGCCGCGGACGAGCCCCACCGCGAGGACGAACATCATCACGGCGATCGCCCCGTCGAGCACACGCCACGCCCCGGGCTTGGCGAACAGCCCGCGGAGCGCCTTGCCGCCGAAGCCGATGAGCGAGAACCACACGGTGCCGGCGAGGAACGCCCCGGCGGCGAACACCCACCGCAGGTCCCCGCCCTGCTGGTTGGCGAGAGTGCCGAGGAAGACCACGCAGTCGAGATAGGCGTGCGGGTTGAGCCAGGTGAACGCCGCGCAGGCCGCCACCGCCCCCATCGTCGACGGGACGCGGCCGGTGCCGTCGGCCCGCAGCCCCTCGCCCGGGCGGATCGCGCGGACCGCCGCGAACGTCCCGTAGGCCATGAGGAACGCCACGCCGATCCACGTCATCACCGTCAGCGCACCCGGCGCCGTCTCGATGAGCGCGCCCACCCCGGCCACCCCGAGCAGGATGAGTGCCGCCTCGGAGAGCACGCAGAACACGACGATCGGCACCATCGACACGTCCCCGCGGATCGAGCGCTGCAGCACGTACGCGTTCTGCGCGCCGACGGCGGCGATGAGTCCGAGGCCGATACCTGCGCCCATGAAGAGTGTGGAAGTGGTGGTCACGCCCCCAATCTAGGCAAGCGTTCATCAGTAGTGCGACTACAGTTTCTGCTCTAGCATTAGCTGCACTTATGAACGCTCTCCAGCTGGACCAGCTCCGCACGCTCGTCGCCGTCGTCGACCTCGGCTCGTTCGAGGCCGCCGCCGCGCACCTGCACATCACCCAGTCCGCGGTGTCCCAGCGGATTCGCGCTCTCGAGGAGTCCGCCGGTCGCATCCTCGTGCGCCGCGAACGCCCCATCACCGCCACCGAGTCCGGCGAGACCGTCCTGCGCACGGCCCGGCAGATGCTGCACCTCGAGGAATCGCTCGCCGGAGAGCTCGACGACCTCGGCTCCGGGCAGGACCCGGTCGTCCTGGCCGTGGCGTGCAACTCCGACTCCCTGTCCACCTGGTTCCTCGACGCCATGACCGAGGTCCACGACGGCGGCCGCGTCGTGTTCGACATCCGCCGGGAGGACGAGTCCCTGTCCAGCGAGCTCCTGCGCCGCGGCGAGGTGATGGCCGCGGTGACCAGCCAGTCGCGCCCGGTCCAGGGGTGCCGCTCACTCCCGCTGGGGTCGATGCGGTACCTCGCCTGCGCCAGCCCGGGATTCGTCGCCAGGCACCTGCGGGAGGGCACGACGACCGCCGCGCTCGGGCGGGCCCCCATCGTGGACTTCGACCGCAGCGACGGCCACCAGAACCACCACTACCGCCGGCTGGCCCGACGCGAGCCGACCGGGCCCCGGCACTTCATCCCCAGCTCGCACGACCACGTCCGCGCGATCGTCGCCGGGCTGGGCTGGGGCCTCATCCCCGAACAACTGGCCACGCCGTGGCTGGTCTCCGGGGAGATCGTCGAGGTCTCCCCGGATCGCCCACTCGACGTGCCCCTGTTCTGGCAGCACTGGAAGCTCCAGTCCCCCGATCTGGACGCCCTCACCGCCGCCGTGCTCGACACCGCGCGCACCGAGCTGCGGATATGAGCCCCCACCCGGCGTCTGGGATCATGGGCGCGTGACTACCGCCGACCAGCCGTCCGGCCCCACGCTCGTGGTGGGCCTGGCCAACCCCGGACCCGACTACGAGGGCACCCGCCACAACATCGGCTGGGACGTCCTGCAGGAGCTCGCCTCCCGAGCGCTGCCCATGCCGGCGAGCTTCTCCACCCACAAGAAGACCAACTGCGAGATCGCCCAGACCCGCCTCGCCGGCACGCCCGTCGTGCTGGCCCGCCCCCGCAGCTACATGAACCTCTCCGGCGGCCCGGTCGCGGCAGTGGCCAAGTACTTTTCCGTGGCGCCCACCGACGTGATAGTCATCCACGACGAGATCGACATCGACTTCGGCCAGGTCCGACTCAAGCGGGGCGGCGGCGAGGGCGGCCACAACGGCCTGCGCTCGGTGTCCAGCTCGCTCGGCACCCGCGACTACATCCGGGTCCGCGCCGGGGTGGGCCGCCCACCGGGCCGGATGGCGGTGGCCGACTTCGTCCTCAAGCGCTTCTCCAAGCTCGAGCAGCCCGACGTGCCGTTCCTCGTCCAGGACGCCGCCGACGCCGTGGAACTGCTCCTCCAGCACGGGCTCGACACCGCCCAGAACCAGGTCCACTCGGCGTGAGCCGGATCCGGCGGTTCGAGCGCGAGGCCCACCTGGGCTCCGGGGCCGCCCTCTTCGACCGCGCCGGCGACCACCTCATGGACTGGCAAATGCATCGCCGCGCCGGCCTCGTCGTCGTCGCCGACGGACCCGCCACCCCCGGCCGGACGGTGACACTCCGGCCCCGCACGGGCCCCGCGGCGTGGCTCCGGCTCACCGCACCGTGCGAGGTCACCGAGGTCACCGACATGCCCGATGCGCGCGGCTTCACCTACCGCGCCCTGCCCGGCCATCCCGAACGCGGATGGGAGCGCTTCCTCGTGCGGCGCGACCCCGCCACCGACGCCGTGTCGCTGACCATCACCGCCGAATCCGCGCACGCCACCCTGCTCGCCAGGCTCGGCGCACCCGTGGCCCGGGCAGAGCAGGACCGGCTCACGCGCCGCTACCTGGCGGCACTGCGGCCCGACGATCACAGGTCGTAGAGCTCCCGCAGCCGGTCGAGCAGCGCCACGAGCGTGCCCTCCCTCAGCGCCTCGGCCATCCCACCCCCCTCGAAGCGCTCGGACCGGGCCACCCACGTGATGAGCGCCCGCGTCAGCTCCTCATCCGCCGTCTCCGCCAGCCCGGCGAGGTCGGTCAGCCCGCCGTGTGACAGGCCCCGCCGCGCGAGCTCCTCGAGGTGCCCGTGCCGCGTGAGAACGCCCCCGTCGAACGCCGCCATCACCGCCCGGGCGTCGTCCTCGACACCCGGATAGCGCAGCAGCGACCGGTGCGCCGCCCACGCACCGCCGGGCCGCCCGGCCTCGCGAAGCACACGCAGCCGCTCGACCGCGGGAAGCAACCGGCGGAGCGCCCCCCTGCGCTCCTCCCACTGCCCCCGGTCCTCCTCGCTCATCGGATAGTGACTGTCGTCCTCCCCCATCTCCCTCTCCCCCTTCGGCTCGTCCCCCATCACTGCCCCGCGCACCGTAGCGGCCGGGTCCGACACCGACCGGCCGCGGCACCTGCTGAAATAATCGGACACTTACCCGTTCGCCGTTACCGGTCCGCGGAGGCGACCCGGTATGTGAACGGCGACAACAGTACTCGGTCGACGCCCGAGCCCGGGCCGGCGCCCCGGGAGAGCCGCCGGTGTCGGAGGGGCCGCACCGCCGTCGCGCTGCGCGCCACGTCTGACCTCGCCTTTCACGGGCCCCACCGGGCACGGGGTGACGTGGGCGGATTCGGTGCGCGGACGAGGGCGGACGTACCCTGGGTGACGACGACGAGGGCCGTCGACTGCTGTGAGGAGTACGCGTGACCGAGACCGCCGAGGACACCGGAACGGGCGGACACGCCTCGGGTGCGGACACCGCCGGGGACGTCGCGTCCGAGGTCGCGCGCCGCAGGACGTTCGCCGTGATCGCTCATCCGGACGCCGGTAAGTCGACGCTGACGGAGGCGCTCGCGCTGCACGCCCGGGTGATCACCGAGGCGGGCGCCGTGCACGGCAAGTCCGGTCGCCGCTCCACGGTCTCGGACTGGATGGAGATGGAGAAGGCCCGCGGCATCTCCGTCAGCTCCACCGCGCTGCAGTTCACGTACGCCCCCGAGGGATCGGACGTCGACGACCCGTACGTCATCAACCTCGTCGACACCCCGGGCCACGCCGACTTCTCCGAGGACACCTACCGCGTCCTCACGGCCGTCGACGCGGCGGTCATGCTCATCGACGCCGCCAAGGGCCTCGAGCCGCAGACGCTCAAGCTGTTCCAGGTGTGTAAGCACAACGGTCTGCCGATCATCACGGTGATCAACAAGTGGGACCGCCCCGGCCGCGCGCCGCTGGAGCTGCTCGACGAGATCACCGAGCAGATCGGCCTCGTCCCCACGCCCCTCTACATGCCGGTCGGCATCGCGGGCGACTACCGCGGCCTGCTCCGGCGCGGTGAGGACGGCGCGCCCGAGGAGTACGTCCACTTCACCCGCACCGCCGGCGGTTCGACCATCGCGCCCGAGGAGCACTACGACCCGGACACCGCCGCCGAGCGCGAGGGCGACGTGTGGGAGACCGCGGTCGAGGAATCCGAGCTGCTCTCCGCGATGGGCCAGGACCACGACCAGGAGCTGTACCTCGCCGGCGAGACCAGCCCGGTGATCTTCGCCTCCGCGATGCTCAACTTCGGCGTCCACCAGATCCTCGACGCGCTGGTCGAGCTGGCGCCGCCGCCGCGGGAGTGGCCCACCGTCTCCGGTGAGCCGCGGCAGACCACCGACCCGTTCTCGGCCGTGGTGTTCAAGGTGCAGGCCGGCATGGACGCCGCGCACCGCGACCGCCTGGCCTTCATGCGCGTGGTCTCCGGCGAGTTCGAGCGCGGCATGGTGGTCCAGCACGCGCAGACGGGTAAGCCGTTCACCACCAAGTACGCGCTGACCGTGTTCGGCCGCGACCGGTCCACCGTCGAGACCGCCTACCCCGGCGACGTCGTGGGCCTGGTCAACGCCACCGCCCTGGCACCCGGCGACACCCTCTACACGGGCAAGAAGGTGCAGTTCCCGCCGATCCCGCAGTTCGCGCCCGAGCACTTCGCGGTGGTGCGTGCGCAGTCACTGGGCAAGTACAAGCAGTTCCGCAAGGCGATCGACCAGCTCGCCGCCGAGGGCGTGGTGCAGATCCTGCGCAACGACACCCGTGGCGACGCCAACCCGGTGATGGCCGCGGTCGGCCCGATGCAGTTCGAGGTGGTCACCGCCCGCATGAAGGCGGAGTTCAACGTCGAGGTGCTGGTGGACAACCTGCCGTACACGATCGCGCGCCGCACCGACGCCGACTCCGCGGACGAGCTGGGTCGCCAGCGCGGTGTCGAGGTGTTCGAGCGCACCGACGGCGAGCTGCTGGCCCTGTTCGGCGACAAGTGGCGCCTGCAGTACATCACCAAGGAGATGGAGCACCTCACCATCGAGCCGCTCGTCGCCGACACCAACTAGCCCTGCGCTCCCCATCCGGCGGGCCGCAGCCTGGCACCCCGGCGCGCTGTAAAGGTCATAATCATCTCGGGAATGGTTGTAGCCATCGAGGCGAAACGGCGGATTCGGCTCGATGATTACGACCAAATCTGGAGGTCGGGCGGCTGCTGGGTGGTCGTCGGGCGGCTGTCGGGTGACTTTCGGGCGGTTGGTGGGTGGATTGCTGGCCGGGCGGGCTGGTTGGCGCGGATACGCGGGGCGCGGTTGGCGCGCAGACGCGGACCGCGGGCAAGCTGGACCCATGCCTAGTGATTCCCGCGTGTCCCTCCGCGTCTTCGTCGAACCCCAGCAGGGTGCGACGTACGCCGACCAGCTCGCCGTCGCCCGCGCCGCCGAGGACCTCGGCTACGAGGCGTTCTTCCGCTCCGACCACTACCTCAAGATGGGCGACGTCAGCGGCCTGCCCGGCCCCACCGACGCCTGGCTCACCCTCGCGGGCCTGGCCCGCGAGACGTCCTCCATCCGGCTCGGCACGCTGCTGACCTCGGTGACGTTCCGGCACCTCGGCCCGCTGGCGATCTCCCTGGCCCAGGTCGACGAGATGTCCGGCGGACGACTCGACGTGGGCCTGGGTGCCGGGTGGTACGAGGACGAACACACCGCGTACGGCATCCCCTTCCCGCCGCTCGGCGAGCGGTTCGACCTGCTCGAGGACACCCTGGGCGCGCTCGAGCAGCTGTGGTCGACGCCCGCGGGTGAGACGCTCACGGTCCGCGGCAAGCGCATCGATCTCGTCGACTCCCCCGGCCTGCCCAAGCCCGTGCAGTCGCCGCCGCCCGTGATCGTCGGCGGCCACGGTAAGAAGCGCACCCCGGCGTTGGCCGCCCGGTTCGCCGACGAGTTCAACGTCCCGTTCGCCGACGTCGACACCGTTGCGACCCAGTACCGACGCGTCGACGAGGCCTGCGCCGAGCGCGGCCGGGCCCCTGAGGAGATCATCCGCTCGGCGGCACTCGTCCTGTGCTGCGGCCGCGACGAGGCCGAGATCGCCCGCCGCGCCGACGCCATCGGCCGCGAGG
>NZ_JAALDU010000399.1 GCF_014145015.1 Dietzia sp. E1
CCGACTTGGTGGCGGGGTCGCGCAGCTCAGGGTCGTACACCGTCGACAGCAGCGCCGGCTCCCACTCGGCGGCCAGCTCGGGGCTCAACCGCAGCGACGGGACCACCGCGTGCGTCATCGACAGCGGGCACCCGTGGCCGGCCTCGATCTGCGACACCAGCATGAACCCCACGGCCCGCTCGACGTTCGCCCCCGGCCCCGGGTCGGCCCACGCCGAGGTGTGCAGCCCGCGGGACACCGAGTACTCCATGATCCGGTGGTAGGCGGGGTGGAACTCGATCTCGTCGACCCGGTTGCCCCACCGGTCGTGCGCGCGGTGCACCGGCGTGAGGGTGTTGGCCAGCTCCGCGTCGTGTTGGTACTGCTCGGTGCCCACGTGGCGGCCGATCTCGTGGAACCTCTCGACGCGGGCGTGCGGCGAGAACACCGCGACGGCCTCCTGCAGTGCCGGGTTGAGGGCGTACTCGTCCACGTCCACGCGGGGCGGCGCCTGGTTGAGGACCACGTGGGTACTGCGGTGTCGGGTCGAGGACATGGGTGCTCCCCTCTAGTTCTTGAGATGCTCAGTTCTTGAAATACATAAGCTGCGTGCCCGTGGCGAGCAGCGTGCCGTCGCGGCTCCACAGGCGCGCGGCCTCGTCGTGGTAGTTGCCGTGGAACCGGTGCGAGTGCACGCTGCCGAGCAGGAAGTCCGTGCCCTGGGCGGCGATCTCGTCGGCGGTGGCCAGGAAGTGGATCGTCAACGTCACCGTGCCCGCCGGGACCGGCCGACCGAGCCGGAGGAACGACCTCGGGAAGAACGAATCACACAGGGACGCCAGTGCGAGATGGTCGAGTCCGCGGGGCTGGACGTCGCGGATCCACATCATCGTCGTCGACTCCGGTTGCTCCTCACCGGAGGCCACGTCGTCCCACCCACCGGTGACGAACCGCATGTCGTAGTTGTCCACCCACCGCACCCCGCGGTCCGACGTGGCGGCGGTGAGCTCCTCCGGCGCGGGGACGGCCGGCGGGGCGGTCTCGGTCTCCGACCACGTCTCGCGGCGCAGGCCGGTGATCGCGGTGGCGGTGGTGACGACCTCGTCGCCCTGGCGCATCTCCACCCACCAGTGCTGGTTGGAGCGGTTGGTGCGGGCGGGGCGGGCCTCGATCTCGAACTCGCCCTCGGCGACCGGCCCGGCGTAGTTGAGGGTCAGCGCGAGCGGGTCGCCGTGCTTCTCGGGGTGCTGCAGGATCGCGCCCAGCATGGTGGCCGCGGTGATGCCGCCGAACGGCCCGACCATGTTGGCCCACGCGGCGTGGGTGCGGCCGCGGAAGAGGTTCTCGCCGATCGGCTCCAGCGCGACCGCCTCGTCGAACACGTGGGTGGGGGCGTCCTGACCGGTCACGGGACCTCCTGTGGGGCGAGGGGATGGGTGCGGGGGTGGGCGCGAAGATGGGCGCGGGCTCACCGTACCGAGGAGAGGGGCGACGACGACGAGGAACGCCCGCCACCGGGGATCGTCCGGCTTTTCTCGGGGTTGCGAGGCAGCGGCCGCGCAGGTGGGGCGGGTGAAATCAGTTGACACTCTTGACGTCGTTTATATAGTAAAGACGACCTCACAATGTGTGGCTCCGAACGTGCAGGAGACGCGCGATGACTGGACTGCCCAAGTTCGCCGCCTCGAGAACGCTGATCGCTGCCGCCGCGGCGCTCGCCGCCGTGCTCGTCGTGGCGTTCGGCGTGGTGGCTATCGTCAGACCCGGAGACCAGCGCTCGGAACCGGTGGCCACCGACGCCACGACGTCCTCCCTTGCGACCTCGCCCTCGTCGCCCCGCATGTCGCGGCTCGTGCCGCGCTCCTCGGCGCCGGAGGTCACCGGGATGCTCGAGGTGTCGGGACCGGAGTGCGATGCCGGGGTGATCAACTCCGACCTGTTGTACCCGAACAGCGGCGCGCGGATCATCGACTGCGGGTCCGGGTGGGCGGTCATGGCCAGCGCGGTGTCGGGCGACCCCTACTGGGTCGCGTATTCGGACGGCAGGTGGCGCAGGGTCGGGAGGATATCGATCTACGCGGGAACCTGCTCGGACGAGGCGATCGCCCGGGGCGCCCCGGCGTGGATGGCGAGCAAGCACCTGGGGGACTGCTCGTCACGGGGCCGGAGCGCCCCGCCGGCGCTGGGGGCGGCGACGGTCGCGTCCACGCCCACGCCTCGCGCGACGACCGTGTCCCCGGCCGCGACCTCCCCGACACGCACGAGTACGCGGACCGCGTCGCCGTCGGAAGAGTCCACATCATCGCCGGCCAGCACCACGCGGACCACTGCCACCACGCCGGCGTCCTCCACGCCCACCCAGGTGCCGACATCCACCTCGCCGGGCAATGACGCGGCCGCGGACGGCGGGTAGCGACGCGAAAGGGATCCGGATCGGGCGTCGGTCGGGAGAGAATCTGGATCATGCAGCCAGTCCAGACGCCGACGTTCGCCGAACTCACCGAGGGGCGGATCGCCCCGCCCATGGCCGCCCGCCCGGGCCCGGACCTCGCGGCGGCGGGGTTCACGGAGTCGGAGTGGGCGGCGGCCGGTGAGGCGGTGTCCTACTCGGTCGGCGAACTGCCCACCGACGGGCGCATCCAGCTGGCTCAGGCCGATTCGGAGCCGTTCGCCACCCGGGTGCTGGTCCGCCGCCCCGACGCCGCCCGGTTCAGCGGCGTGGTGCTGGTGGAGTGGCTCAATGTCAGCGGCGGCCAGGACGCCGCGCCGGAGTACACCTACCTCGCCGACGAGATCGTCCGCGCCGGCCACGCGTGGGTCGGGGTGTCGGCGCAGTTCATCGGCGTCGAGGGCGGCGACGCCGCCGTAGGGATGGGCGGGCAGACCGTCGGCCTGCGGGCGCAGCGGGCCGAGCGCTACGGCGAGCTCCGCCACCCGGGGGACGCGTACTCGTACGACATCGTGACCCAGGTGGGCCGGTTCTGCCGCGATGCGCGCGACGACGGCCCGCTGGCCGGGCTGGTGCCGGATACGGTGCTCGCGATCGGGGAGTCGCAGTCGGCGATCGCCCTGACCTCCTACATCGACGGTGTGCACCCGCTGGTCGGCGTGTTCGACGGGTTCCTGCTGCACAGCCGTGGTGGGGGCGCGCTGCCGTTCGACGACCGGGGCTGCGCGGCCGGCATCGCCACCGCCGTCCGCTCGTCCACCGTGCTCCTGCGTGACGATCTCGACACCCCCGTGCTGGTCGTCCAGGCCGAAGGTGACCTGGGCGGGTTGCTCGACTCGGCCCGCTCGCGCCAGCCCGATTCGGAGAACGTGGTGACCTGGGAGATCGCAGGCCAGGCGCACGCGGACGCCTACCAGTTGGGCGAGCTGGCGGGCCTGGTCGACTGCGGGGGCGCCATCAACAGTGGCCAGCAGGTGTTCGTGGTGCGGGCCGCGTTGCGTCACCTGGTGTCGTGGGTGGCTGGCGGGGCGCGCCCGCCTGCCGCGCCGCCGGTCGAGCTCGACGACGACGAGGTGGTCCCCGGCGATCTGGGCATCGGCCGGGGTGGCGTGCGGACCCCGGCCGTGGAGGCGCCGGTCGAGAGATTGGTCGGTGCGCCCTACCCGCAGTCCGCGCCGTTCTGCATGCTCCTCCGACGCACGGAGGAGGTGGCCGAGGAGCAGTTGCGTCAGCGGTGGTCAGGCCGCGACGAGTACCTGCGGGCCTACGAGGAGGCCACGGACCGGCTCATCGCGGAGGGCTTCCTGCTGGCCGACGACCGCGCGGAGATCCTCGCCGACGCCCGCCCGGAGCGCATCAGCTGGTGAGCGCGGGCTGGCTGGGGGCGCATCTGTTCCGATGAAGTACACCCGTGCGGGACGATATGACGTCTACCGTCGCTGTGACTCTCAGCTTCGATTGGCGGGATTGCGCAGCTTTGTTTGGCGGGGCTTCGTGCCTCTCTTTGGTTCGGCATCATCTCGCCAGGCCAGTAGTGCCGCCCCGGCGCCGATCACTCCGATTGCGACGAGTACGAATCCGGTCGCTTGGAGGCCGATTGCGGTGCCGAGGGTGCCGGCCAGTGGGTAGGTGATGAGGAAGCAGGCGTGGGAGAGGGAGAACTGCGCGGCGAACACTGCCGGCCGGTTCTGCTCGGTGCTATTTCTGCGCAGTAGCCGCGCCGAGGGTGTGAGGATGGTCGAGGTTGCGGCGCCGAGCAGTACCCACATCGTGAGCAAGGTATTCCACTGGGCAGTGCCGCCTGCCCATCCGATCACGATGGCCGTGGCGAGCAAGATGATGGGCAGCGCGGCTCCGCCGGCGAGCATGACTTTCCGGTCGGCAAGTTGGTTCAGTAGTGCGGGCATGCCCAGGGCGACCACCATTGATCCGGCTCCGTATGCGGCGAGCATGAGGGCGACATCCGACTGCGTCCTGCCGAGCTGGCCTTGCACGAGAACCACCGTGTTGACGATGACCATTGCAGTTGTCGTGGCTACGACGAGGTTGAGTCCCATCAGGCCGCGCAGTTCGGGGCTAGCGAAGAATGTCCGTGTCCCCCGGGAAAGTCGGTCAAGGAACCGTGCAGGAGGAGGGGGCTGTGTGTGGGGGAACCGAGAGGCGATGACGAGTGTGGCAGAGCCGAGAAACCCGATGACGGTTCCGATGAAGAGGTTGTTGAAGCTGATTGCCGTCAGCAGGGCCGCGGCGAGCATCGGGCTTACGAGCGATTCCAGATCGTAGGCCAGGCGTGAGAGCGACAAGGCCCGGGTGTACTCGCGCTCGTCCGTCAGCACAGAGGGGATCACGGCTTGGAAAGTCGGTGTGAACGTCGCCGAGGCTGATTGGAGCAGAAAGATCAGCACGTAGATCTGCCACGCCTCGGTGACGAGCGGCAGCGATACCGCGACGCCGGCACGGATTAGGTCGGCACCGATGAGCACGGGCTTGTGGGGCAGGCGAGCGACGAGCGCGGTGGTCACGGGCGAGACAGCCACGTAGGCGACCATCTTGATAGTCATCGCCACCCCCATCACGACGCCGGCATCGCCGCCGGCGATATCGAACGCGAGCAGGCCGAGAGCGACGGTAAGTAAACCGGTCCCGAGTAGCGCCACTACCTGTGCGGCGAACAGCTTGGCGTACGCGGGATTGCGCAGCACCTGGAGCATGAGCGGGTGGGCCTATCTATCGGGGGCCGTCGGCGCACTACTTGATGGGCGCGTGGTGGTGCGGGGGCAGTTGACCGTTCGCGACGGCGTGCTCGGCCTGCTTGACTGCCTCAACGACCAGCGCCACCGCGTGCTCGTCCGTGAGCCGGTAGAGCACGCTCGTCCCCTCCTGGCGGGTCGTGACCATCCTCGCCATCCGCAGGCGAGCCAGATGCTGCGACACACCCGATGAGGTCTTCCCGGTAAGTGCCGCCAGGGCATTGACCGGCAACTCGTCATGCTTACTCAAAGCAAGCACAATCCTGACTCGAGTGGGGTCCGAAAGCAGGCTGAAGATCTCCGCGGCGAGGTCCACATACTCGGACTCGGGATCAAGCCCACATAAGTTACTATCTGCGTTCATGCGCACACAGTAACAAAGTTGAGCGGGCTCGTCCTGGTACACACCGTTCAATTGCGCCTCGCCGGGCTCGTCAACTCGCCACTCCAGATGGTGCCGAAACGATCGTTTTTGATACAAACGGGTCGAAGCTAGCGAATTTTGGATACGCCGAGGTGGGCGGAAGTCTGTTCTGTAGCGGAACCCAGTCCCGGAATCTATGTTTCTGATCTATCCGCCAGCGACGGGTATTGCTACATTTATCGGTATGGGCCACGCTTTCGGGTACGCGCGAGTGTCGACTGGCGATCAAGACGCCCGACTGCAGCACGATGCTCTGGAGGCTGCCGGCTGCTACAAGGTCTTCACCGACACCGCCTCCGGGGCATTGGCCTCGCGCCCAGAGTTGGGAAAGCTCCTCGATCAACTTCGGCCGGGCGACACGCTCGTGGTCTGGCGACTGGACCGTCTGGGGCGATCGATTCGGCATCTGATCGATCAACTGACCGAGTTGCAGGAGCGCGGAATCGAGTTCCGATCCCTGCAAGAAAACATCGACACCGGGTCCTCGGGCGGGCGGCTGGTGTTTCACATCTTCGCCTCGCTGGCGGAGTTCGAACGAGACCTCATCTCCGAACGCACCCACGCCGGCCTGGAAGCCGCCCGAGCCCGTGGCCGTACGGGTGGGCGTCCACCGTTGTTGTCTGGGGACAAACTGCGCACCGCCCGCAAGCTCTACGAGCAACAAGACATGACCGTCGCCCAGATCGGCGAGGTCCTGGGGGTCAGCCGCACCACCGTCTACCGGGCGCTGCAACGCGGGGCCGACAAGCCCCCCGCTCGGCGCCGGCAGAAGTCGACGACGGCGTAGCCATGAGCGGGGGCGATGAACCTCAAGGTTCGATCGACGCCCCCACTGGCGCGAAGACTGCCGCGGCCCGATGGCAGGTCCTACGCCAACACGTGGAGAGCGGGGTCCCGCTGACCCAGTTGGCCGCAGCCGAAAAGGTCGGGGAACGCACTCTGCAGCGCTGGCTCGCCGCTTATAGAAAGGGCGGGATCGCCGCGCTGGCTCCGGCAGCGCCACCCAAGCGTGGGCGGCGCACCCACCCAGACCTTGTGGCCTACATCGAAGGCCTGGCGCTGAGTACGCCTCGACCGTCCACCGCAGCGATCTTCCGCAAGGCCGCCGCGACCGCAGCCCGCCGGGGATGGCCGATGGTCTCCGCGAGCACCGTGCGGTCCATCGTGACCGGTCTGGATCCTGGGATGCTCACCCTGGCCCACCAGGGCGCGGCGGCCTACCGGGACACCTACGAGTTGGTGTGGCGCCACCGAGCCGAGCGGGCCAATGCCACCTGGCAGGCCGACCACACCGAACTCGACATCCTCATCCTCGACGCCAACGGGCGATCCGCCCGGCCCTGGTTGACCGTCATCCTCGACGACTACTCCCGGGCGGTGTGCGGCTACATGGTCTTTCTCGGCGCACCGTCTGCGATGAACACCGCGCTGGCGTTGCGGCACGCGATCTGGCCGAAGAGCGATCCGAACTGGCCGATGTGCGGCCTGCCCGATGTGCTCTACGTCGATCACGGGACCGACTTCACCAGTCACCATCTCGCCCAGACCGCCAAGGAGCTGCACTTTCAGATCATCTACTCGACCATCGCCAGACCGCAGGGCCGCGGCAAGATCGAGCGAATCTTCGGCACGATCAACACCGAACTCCTTGCCGAACTGCCGGGCTATCTCACCCGCGATCAGCGGCACCCCGAGCCAGCACTGACGCTGCCCGAACTCGACACCGCGATCGGCGAGTTCATCGGTGCCAAGTATCACCGCCGCACCCATCCGGAGACTGGCGACAGCCCCTACCGAGCCTGGATCGGCGACGGGTGGCTGCCTCGCCTGCCCGAGACCGTCGATGATCTCAACCTGCTGCTGCTGACCGTGGCCAAAACGCGCATCGTCCGCCGCGACGGAAGTGCGCTTCCAGGGCCTGCGGTACGTTTCTCCGCTGCTGGCCGCCTGTGGTTCCCCCCGAATCGTGGAGGGTTTCCTAGGCGGCTTCCCGTTCGGTCGCCGCGGCGGT
>NZ_JAALDU010000400.1 GCF_014145015.1 Dietzia sp. E1
CGGTGCCGGCGTGAACGGGGCCTCGAGGCGATCGTCGAACCTCGCGCAGCCCGACAGCGCGACGGTGAGCGCCAGGACGAGCGCGAGCGATCTCATGCCGACCAGACTACGGCGCGCCGTGTCCTACGGGTCCCCGCGGCGGCCCCGGCCTACAGTCGAGGGGTGACTTCCTCAAAGCGCGGCGACGACGACGCCCGTACCGAGATCATCCACGACGTCGACTACCCGCTCGACGTGCCCGGCACCACGGGCCCGGGGGCGGGTGCGGGGAGGGGCGCGAGCGGCGGGGCGGGGGACACCGCCACCACCGCGTTCCCGGCCGCCGGTCGCACCGACTACTCGCAGTTCGCCGAGTCGGGTGGATACGACATGTCCGCGCCGCTGCCGTTCGGCGAGCAGCCGACGACCATCGCGCCCGCCCGTCGGGACGAGATCGGCAGGCGCGGGACCATCGACCTGGGCCTGTTGGTCCTCCGTCTGGTGGTGGGCGTCCTGCTGGCGATGCGCGGCCTGCAGAAGCTCGCCGGGCTGTTCGGTGGCCCGGGGATCGACGGGTTCACGGAGACGCTCGCCGACTCCGGGTTCGACATGGCCCGCGCGCTGGCGATCGCCGGTGGAGCCGTCGAGCTCGTCGCGGGGGTCATGCTCGTCGTGGGGCTGGCCACGCCCATCGCCGCGGCGGGGCTGCTCGGGATCGTCGGGCTCGGCATCGCGGTCAGGTTGACCGGAGCGGACCCCGTCCCCGTGCTCAGCGACACCGCGCGGGGACTCGAGCCGTCGATCCTCTACGCCGCGGCGCTGCTGACGCTCCTCTTCACCGGTCCCGGCCGGTGGTCCGCCGACCGCAGATGGGGATGGTCGCACCGCCCGCGGTTCAGCGGGGTCGTCTGGCTGGTGATCGTCCTCGTGCTGGCCGGCGTCCTGTGGTACTTCCTCAACGGCACCAACCCGTTGACCTCGTCCGCCGACAGCGCACCGGTCACCGCGGGCTGACCGCACCGGTCACCGCGGGCTGACCGCGCCGGTCGCCGCGGGCCGACCACTCGACGGCGGTCGGCCCGCATCCGCGATCAGTCCGGCAGGATCCGGACGGCGCCCTTGTCCGCGGACGACGCCATCGAGGCGTACGCGCGCAGGGCGGTCGAGACCTTCCGGTCCCGGTTCGCCGGCCGCCACGGCAGCGGTCCCTTCTCCTCCCGGCGGCGGGCCAACTCGTCGTCGTCCACCGCCACCGAGATGGACCGCGTGGCCACGTCGATCGTCACGATGTCGCCGTCACGCACCAGGCCGATCGGGCCGCCCGAGGCGGCCTCGGGCGCGATGTGACCGATCGACAGCCCGGAGGACCCGCCCGAGAACCGACCGTCGGTGATGAGAGCGCACTTCGTGCCGAGGCCCGCGCCCTTGATGAACGCGGTCGGGTGCAGCATCTCCTGCATCCCCGGGCCGCCGGCCGGCCCCTCGTACAGCACCACCAGGACCTCACCGGCCTGCAGCGTCTTGTTGAGGATCACCGACACCGCCTCCTCCTGGGACTCGACCACCCTGGCCGGACCCGAGAAGTGGAAGTTCTCCTCCGATACGCCCGCGGTCTTGAACACCGACCCGTCGGGCGCGATGTTCCCGCGCAGCACGACGAGGCCGCCCTCTGCGGTCGCCGGGTGCTCCACGGAGTGGATGCAGCCCCCCACGGCGTCGGTGTCGAGCGACTCCCAGCGGTTGTCCGTGGAGAAGGGCTCGATCGTGCGCACCCCGCCCGGGGCGGCGTGGAACAGCTCGACGGCCTTCTCGGTGGCCGTGCCACTGCGGATGTCCCAGTCGGCGATGTACTGCTCGAGCGACGGCGAGTGCACCGAGTGGACGTCGGTCTCCAGCAGGCCACCGCGGTACAGCTCGCCGAGGATCGCGGGGATGCCACCGGCCCGGTGGACGTGCTCCATGTAGTAGTCCGAGTTCGGGGCGACCTTGGCCAGGCACGGCACCCGGCGGGAGACCTCCTCGATGTCGTGTAGGTCGAAGTCGACCTCGCCCTCCTGCGCGGCGGCGAGGATGTGCAGCACCGTGTTGGTGGAGCCACCCATCGCGACGTCGAGCGCCATCGCGTTGGTGAAGGCCGACTTGGTGGCCACCGAGCGGGGGAGCACCGAGTCGTCCTCGTCGCGGTAGTAGCGCGTGCACAGGTCGACGATGAGGCGACCCGCCTCGGCGAACAGCTCGCGGCGCGCACTGTGCGTGGCCAGCGTGGAGCCGTTACCCGGAAGGGACAGTCCGAGGGCCTCGGTGAGACAGTTCATCGAGTTGGCGGTGAACATGCCCGAGCAGGACCCACAGGTCGGGCAGGCCGACCGCTCGATGGCGTCCAGGTTCTCGTCGTCGACGGCGGAGTTCGCCGAGGCGGAGATCGCGGTGATGAGGTCCGAACCGGCCTTGACGACCCCGTCGACGACCACCGAGAAGCCCGACTCCATGGGCCCGCCCGAGACGAACACTGTGGGGATGTTGAGCCGCATGGCCGCGTTGAGCATGCCCGGCGTGATCTTGTCGCAGTTGGAGATGCACACCAGCGCGTCGGCCGTGTGGGCGTTGACCATGTACTCCACCGAGTCCGCGATGATCTCGCGGCTGGGAAGCGAGTACAGCATCCCGGCGTGGCCCATGGCGATGCCGTCGTCGACCGCGATGGTGTGGAACTCACGCGCCACGCCGCCCGCCGCCGCGATCTGCTCCGCGACGATCTCGCCCACGTTCTTCAGGTGGACGTGGCCGGGCACGAACTGCGTGTAGGAGTTGGCGATCGCGATGATCGGCTTGCCGAAGTCAGAGTCCGTCATGCCGGTCGCACGCCAGAGGGCTCGCGCCCCCGCGGCGTTGCGTCCGGCGGTACTGGTTCGTGACCTCAGGGGCGGCATGGGACCTCGATCCGGTTCGAAGGGGGCGGGCGGCCGGAGGGGCTTCGCCCGCGGGGGCGTTCCGGACGCGCCGACGGCGGCGCCCCGGACGCTCCGAGACCTCCCCACGATACGCCCCGGTGCGGGTTTACTCTTCTCACGGTCGGCCGCCGGGCCCGCCCGCCCACGACGAGAAGGGGGATGGACATGAGCGACTCCGGCCACACCGGCGGGATCCGGGAGTTCGTCTCGCACTCGGCAGGAGCCGTCGCGGTCGTCTGCGGCCTGTTCTTCCTCCTGGCCTTCATGTACATCGGCGGCACCGCGGACCCGCAGGCCCACGCCCGACACATCCCCGTCGCCGTCGTGAACGAGGATCAGGCGGCGACGCTCGAGACCCCGATCGGCCCGCGACGGATCGACGTCGGAACCCGCATCACGGCAGGACTCATCCAGAACAACGACTGGGGCACCGTCCGGCTGCACATGGTCGACCCCGCCACCGCGGAGGCCGGTCTGCGGGACGGAACCTACTTCGGCGCCCTGCGGATACCCGCTGACCTCAGCCGGCGGGTCGTCGGGCTGGTCGAGGCGGCCGCGACGGAGGCGGGGCGCAGCGGGCCCGTGCCGGACCGCGCCCGCGTGGAGCTGGAGTACTCACCGCGGGTGTCGATCGTCTCCGGCCAGGTGATGAACACGATGGCCGACCGGATGCGGGAGTCGTTCCGCGAGCGTGTCGGGCCGGGTCTGGTGGAGGACGCCCAGCTCCTCGCCGAGGCGGAGGGCGGGGCGGTCGACGCTGCCGCGGAGCTCGCGCTCGGCGACCCGATCCGGGTCGATGTCGCGGCGTGGAATCCGCTGCCGGCGGGCGTCTCCAACGCGTCGCTGCCGATGTTCTACGCGCTGGTCGTCATCCTGGCCGGGTTCACCGGCGCGATGATCATCTCAGCGCTGTTGGACGCCCGGCTCGGGTTCATCCCGCTCGAGATCGGGCCGTTCGCCCATCACGTCCACGTCGCGCCGTTCGGCCGGGTCCAGACCCTCGTGCGGAAGTGGGCGGTCACGCTCGTCACCGCCCCGCTGGTGTCGGCTCTGTGCCTGTGGGTGGCGGACATCCTCGGCATCAGCGGGTACGACCCGTGGCACATGTTCTGGTTCTCGAACCTCGTGATCGTGGCGGTGGGGGTCTGCGCGCACACCATCATCGCCGCGATCGGCAACGCCGGCCTGCTGGTCAACCTCGTGCTGTTCGTGGTGCTCGGGATCCCCACCTCCGGCGGGGCGACGCCCACGCAGATGCTGCCGCCCGTCTTCGTCGCCATCGGCGACCTCCAGCCG
>NZ_JAALDU010000401.1 GCF_014145015.1 Dietzia sp. E1
CGATCATGTTCTTCGACTCGGGCTGGGAGGCCGGGCTCGGTCACGCCGTGTGGGTGCTCGGCGCCTGGACGGTGGGCGGCCTCGTGATGGGCATCGCGGTCACCCTCGTGTACGAGCGGATGGGGATGCGCCGGCAGGCCGTGGCCGACCGGGTGCCGGCCGGCCGGGGCGGATCAGGCCTGCTCGGGTCCGGGCGCGGCGTAGGGGTCGCGGATGCGGCCCCGGCTGGCGGCGGACAGGCGCGGGAGGTCGTGGAACGACACGCCGCCCATCGGTAGGGAGTCGTCCGAGGTCGTCACGAGCCGGGCGAAGCCCTTCTTCGGGAACATCACGCCCTTCACCTGGTCCCACGGGACAGAGCGCCGGGAGCGCCAGGTCGACAGGTGCACCCCGCGCTCGTCGAGCCTGGTGCGGGTCCTGGCCACCCACCAGGCGAAGGCCACCGGGATCAGCACCAGCCAGCCGAGGGCCAACGGGTAGGCCGCGACGGGCCAGAGGATCGCCACGACGAGGATGGCGATGACGATGTAGGACATGGGGTTGACGCGGAAGAGGGCGCGGTCGCGCGGGGTCGACTCCGGCACGGGGGCTCTGAATGGGGCGCTCATGATGTCCTCCAGTCTCGCACGGTCCACAATGTGGGATCGGCGTTCCACGAGTTGACGCTACGGACGGCCGGGGCCTAGTCTGGGCCGCGTGAACACCTGGAACGGTCTCGTACTCGGCCGGCGCGTCGGCGCCTGAGCCGCAACCTGGCTTTCCCCCGACGCGCACCCTCGCCGGCCCCATGTGGCCGTCGGGGGTTTTTTGTTGCCAGGTTCCACCGGTCCCACCGGACCGGGTGAGGCGACGAACGACAAGCTCCACGACCAGCATGAAGGACAGTTGAAGTGAGCGCACCAACGGCACAGCCCGGACCCCGTCCGGGCACAGACCAGAAGGCCCGCCCGGCGGCCCCCGAGCGGATGACGGGCGCGCAGGCCGTCGTCCGGTCCCTCGAGGAGATCGGCACCGAGGTGGTCTTCGGCATCCCCGGCGGGGCGATCCTGCCGGTCTACGACCCGCTCTACGACTCGGCCAAGGTCCGGCACGTGCTCGTCCGGCACGAGCAGGGTGCGGGCCACGCCGCCACCGGCTACGCCCAGGCCACCGGTCGGGTCGGCGTCTGCATGGCGACCTCGGGCCCCGGTGCCACCAACCTGGTGACGCCGCTCGCGGACGCGCAGATGGACTCGGTTCCGGTCGTGGCGATCACCGGCCAGGTGGGGACGTCCCTCATCGGCACGGACGGCTTCCAGGAGGCCGACATCTCCGGCATCACGATGCCGATCACCAAGCACAACTTCCTGGTCTCCCATGGCGACGACATCCCGCGGATGATCGCCGAGGCGTTCCACATCGCCCAGACGGGCCGTCCGGGTGCCGTGCTGGTGGACATCCCCAAGGACGTCCTCCAGGGCGAGATGACGTTCTCGTGGCCGCCGGAGATGAAGCTCCCCGGCTACCGGCCCGTCACCAAGCCGCACGGTAAGCAGATCCGCGAGGCCGCCCGGATGATCGCGCGGGCGACGCGACCGGTGCTGTACGTCGGCGGCGGCGTCATCAAGGCGGACGCCTCGGCGGAGCTCATGGCGCTGGCCGAGCTGACGGGCATCCCCGTCGTCACCACGCTCATGGCCCGCGGCGCGTTCCCGGACTCGCACCGGCTGCACTACGGCATGCCCGGCATGCACGGCACGGTCGCCGCGGTCGCCGCACTGCAGCGCTCCGACCTGCTGGTGACGCTCGGGGCGCGCTTCGACGACCGGGTCACGGGGCGCCTCGACACGTTCGCGCCCGACGCGAAGGTCATCCACGCGGACATCGACCCGGCGGAGATCGGCAAGAACCGTGCGGTCGACGTGCCGATCGTCGGCGACATCAAGGAGGTGCTCGTCGAGCTCGTCGAGACGCTCCGCGGTGAGCGGGAGTCCGGTGCGCTGGGCGCGCCGTCCGCGTGGGTCGGCGAGCTGGACGAGATCCGTGACGAGTACCCGCTGGGGTACGCGCCGCAGTCGGACGGGTCCCTGTCGCCGGAGTACGTCATCGAGCGCCTCAGCGCGGCCGCCGGCCCCGACGCGGTGTACTGCGCCGGCGTGGGGCAGCACCAGATGTGGGCGGCCCAGTTCGTCCAGTACGAGAAGCCGCGCACGTGGCTCAACTCGGGCGGCCTCGGCACCATGGGCTACGCGGTCCCGGCCGCGATGGGCGCCAAGTTCGGCCGTCAGGACGCCGAGGTGTGGGCCATCGACGGCGACGGCTGTTTCCAGATGACCAACCAGGAGCTGGCCACCTGCGCGATCGAGGGTGCGCCGATCAAGGTCGCGCTCATCAACAACGGCAACCTCGGCATGGTCCGGCAGTGGCAGACGCTGTTCTACGAGGAGCGTTACTCGCAGACCGACCTGTCGACGCACTCCATGCACATCCCCGACTTCGTCAAGCTCGGCGAGGCGCTGGGCTGCGTGGCGCTGCGCTGCGAGCGGGCCGAGGACGTGGACGACGTGATCGCCAAGGCGCGGGAGATCAACGACCGGCCGGTGCTCATCGACTTCATCGTGGGCAAGGACGCCCAGGTCTGGCCGATGGTCGCGGCCGGGACGTCCAACGACGAGATCATGGCGGCCCGGGACATCCGGCCGCTGTTCGACGACACCGACTCCGCGGCGGACGAGGCCTCGGAGATCCACGAGGTGACCGAGCGGATCGACGCCGCCGTCATCGCCGGCCAGGAGGAGGATCAGTGAGCGCTCGTTCCCACACCCTGAGCGTGCTCGTGGAGGACAAGCCCGGCGTGCTCGCGCGCGTCGCGTCACTGTTCTCCCGGCGCGGGTTCAACATCGAGTCGCTGGCCGTCGGCCCGACCGAGACCGACGGGCTGTCCCGCATGACGATCGTGGTCAACGTCGAGGACTTCCCGCTCGAGCAGGTGACCAAGCAGCTCAACAAGCTGGTCAACGTCATCAAGATCGTCGAGCAGGACCCGGCCGGTTCGGTGGCCCGTGAGCTCACGCTGGTCAAGGTCCGTGCCGACGCCACCAACCGCGGGCAGATCGTGGAGATCGCCAGCCTGTTCCGCGCGCACATCGTCGACGTCTCGCCCGAGTCGCTCACGCTCGAGGCGACCGGCACGCCGGACAAGCTCGACGCGCTGCTGCGGATGCTCGACGGCTACGGCATCCGCGAGATCGTCCAGTCCGGGATGGTCGCGCTCGGACGCGGTCCCAAGTCCATCACCACCACTCGATAGTCTCGACCTGTAACCCGGTTTCGACTTACCGATAACAAACGAAGGGAATCCACCATGGCAGTGGAGATGTTCTACGACGATTCGGCGGACCTGTCGCTGATCCAGGGCCGCAAGGTCGCCGTCATCGGCTACGGCTCGCAGGGCCACGCGCACTCGCTGAGCCTGCGCGACTCCGGTGTCGAGGTCGTGATCGGCCTGCGCGAGGGCTCCAAGTCCCGCGAGAAGGCCGAGGAGGCCGGCCTCAAGGTCATGACCGCGTCCGAGGCCGCCAAGTGGGCCGACGTCGTCATGCTGCTCGCCCCCGACACCTCGCAGGCGCAGATCTACGCCGACGACATCGAGCCCAACCTCAACGACGGCGACGCGCTGTTCTTCGGCCACGGCCTCAACATCCACTTCGGCCTCATCAAGCCGGCCGAGAACATCACCATCGCGATGGTCGCGCCGAAGGGCCCCGGCCACCTCGTTCGTCGTCAGTTCGTCGACGGCAAGGGCGTCCCGGCGCTCATCGCGGTGGAGCAGGACCCCAAGGGCGAGGGCGAGGCGCTCGCGCTGTCCTACGCCAAGGCGATCGGCGGCACCCGCGCGGGCGTCATCAAGACCACCTTCAAGGACGAGACCGAGACCGACCTGTTCGGTGAGCAGGCCGTGCTGTGCGGCGGCACCGAGGAGCTCGTCAAGACGGGCTTCGAGGTCATGGTCGAGGCCGGGTACGAGCCCGAGCTGGCCTACTTCGAGGTGCTCCACGAGCTCAAGCTCATCGTGGACCTGATGTACGAGGGCGGCATCGCCCGCATGAACTACTCGGTGTCCGACACCGCGGAGTTCGGCGGCTACCTCTCCGGCCCGCGCGTGATCGACGCCGGCACCAAGGAGCGCATGAAGGAGATCCTCGCCGACATCCAGAACGGCGAGTTCACCAAGCGCCTCGTGGCCAACGTCGAGGGCGGGAACAAGGAGCTCGAGGCGCTGCGCAAGGAGAACGCCGAGCACCCGATCGAGGTCACCGGTCAGAAGCTGCGCGACCTCATGAGCTGGGTGGATCGTCCCATCACGGAGACCGCCTGAGTGTTGCGGGGGCATCCCGTGTGAGGCCCCTGTAGGGTCCACCGGGATCGATTCCCGACAGCTGTAGGAGGACCGCCGTGCGTCACATCAACCGAGGTGTGGGTGCGGCGGTCCTCGCCATTTCCGTGGTCGTGTCGACGGTGGCCTGTGGGTCGACGGAGGACGGTGCCGCCCCCGGGATGCGGGCGGTGGAGGCGGACGGGATCCGGGTCGCCGCCGACGCCGACGGCTCGGGGGTGGAGGCCACGCGGCTGCTGGTGGAGTCCGCTCCCGTGGTCGTGGTGTCCGCGCCGGACGAGGCCGCCCAGGCCAGGGCGGCGTCGGTCGCCGTGGGCTTGCGCGCCCCGATGCTCACCGCCGTTCCGGGCGGCGAGGCGGGCCTGGCCGACGAGG
>NZ_JAALDU010000402.1 GCF_014145015.1 Dietzia sp. E1
GGGTGTCCCTATGAGGATTGTCAAGCGTTTTGCTGATGATTGGTGATCGCTTCAGGCCGCCGCGGCTACGTCGTTGGGTGCTGGCGGCTCGCGGTAGAACTCGCGGTTGGTCAGCATGGCGTAGATGACGTTGCTGCGGCGTCGTGCAAGGCACATGACGGCTGCGTTGTGCTTCTTTCCTTCGGCGCGTTTGCGCTGGTAGTAGGCCTGAGAGGGGCCATGGCAGTTGCTGGCGATCCAGGCGCTGCGGAACATGGCGTTCTTGAGGCGCTTGTTGCCACTACGAGCAGGGAATTCGCCCTTGATGGAGGTGCCGCTTCGTCTGGTCACCGGGGCGATACCGGCGTAAGCAGCGAGATGTGAGGCGGAGGCGAAGTCGCTGCAGTCGCCCACGGCCAGCAGGATGTTGGAGGCGGTCTTGATGCCGATGCCGGGCATCGAGATCAAGACCTCGGCAAGAGGGAATTCATCGAGCATCCCCTCGACCTGGCCAGCGATGGTCTCGCGCTGTTGCTGTAGCGCTTTGATGTTCGCGGCGAGCTGCGGGATGACCAACTCGGCAGCGTCGGTGCCGGGCACGGTGACCGTCTGTTCGGCCAGTGCCGCGAAGATTCGGTCGATGAGCTCGACCGGATCTTTTCTCGACCTGTTGCGGGCCCATTTGAGCACTCGGCCTCGGCCGGCTGCGGCGAGTTTGGTGGGTCCGCCGTAGTGGATGAGCAGGTCCAACACGATGGCTCGAGCAAGGATCTCACCGACGAGAACGCGCTCGAATGCCGGGTGAATTTGTGTCAGAACACTGCGCAGCCGGTTCTTGGCCCGGGTGCAGTCCCGAGCGATGTCGTCGTCGAAACCGGCGAGCATTTTCAGCGCTGAGAGCACCTCGCTATCGCGGTCCACCGCTCGCAGGGTGTGCGGCATTGTGCGGGCGGTGTCGGCGATGATGAACGCATCTCGGGCATCGGTTTTCGACCTACCTGGGTACAGGTCCGCGGCTTTGCGCATCGCAAGTCCTGGCAGGTAGGCGACCTCGCAACCGCAGTCACGGGCCACCGCGATGGGCAGCGCCCCGATCGTGTTGGGCTGGTCGACGATCATCAGCACCGGTCCATGCTGCTGAAGTTCGACGAAAACTTTCCGCAGAGCGACTTCGTCTTGGACCAGGGGTTTGTCGTAGAGGCGGGAGCCGTCCTGGGCGAGAGCGCATGCGTGATGGGCACTCTTGCCGACGTCCAGTCCCACGAATACGGCGTAGTTCTCGGACATGGCGATACTTCCCTTCTGAAGTATCCCTGCTGGTCACCGTCTTGACACCCGATGCCGACACCCACGTTACGAAGAGACCTCACCTAAAAGGTGGGCCGCGTCCCTATCAGCGGTCAACGCGTGTCTCTCGAGCGGGTGGCAACACCCCCCGGACCATCGATGGCAGGGCAAGAAAGCCATGCCCACTCGAGCGACCAGACCTCCGACCACCGGAGGTTCAATAAAGGTAACGGG
>NZ_JAALDU010000403.1 GCF_014145015.1 Dietzia sp. E1
TCCTTGGTGCCGAAATGGTGCTGGATCAACCCGATGGTCACGCCGACCTCGGCGGCGACGCGGCGCATGGAGACCCGGTCCTCGCCGTGGTCCGAGTACAGCTCGAGGGCGGCGTACCGGATCCGCGCGCGGGCGGTGATGTCGCCGTCGGCGGAGCGCGGCGAACCGGCGTCGACCGTCCGCGCACCGTCGCCCGACCCGGGGCCCGCTGCACCCACCTCGCCCATCACGCACACCTCTCGCCGCGACGTGCGGCGCCCGAGGCGACCGCCGGAATGACGACCATACACGTGCATGCCATGCAGTTGTATGGTGGTGCTCGTCAAGGCCACACCGGCCCCCGCCTCACCCTGGAGTCGCCCCGTGTTAGAGCCCGCCCCCTTCCGTTCCCCGTGGATGACCGACGATCTGGACGCCCTGCGCTCGCACACGCGGGCGTTCCTGGAGAAGGAGACCGCCCCGCACCTCGAGCGGTGGGCCGAGCAGGGCGCGGTGGATCGCGAGTTCTGGAACAAGGCCGGCGACGCGGGTCTGCTGTGCATCTCGATCCCCGAGGAGTACGGGGGCGGCGGCGGGTCGTTCGCCCACGAGGCCGTCATCGCGGAGGAGCAGACCCGGGCGCTGGACGACGGCTGGGGCAACTCGGTCCACAGCACGATCGTCGCCCATTACATCCTCCAGTACGGCACTGAGGAGCAGAAGCAGCGTTGGCTGCCCAGGCTCGCGACCGGCGAGATGGTGGGTGCCATCGCCATGACCGAGCCCGGCGCCGGGTCGGACCTGCAGGCACTGCGCACCACGGCCACGCGCGACGGCGACGACTTCGTGGTCAACGGCTCCAAGACGTTCATCTCCAACGGCATGCACTGCGACCTGCTCGTCATCGTGGCGCGCACGGGCGGCGAGGGCGCGCAGGGCCTGTCCCTGCTGGTGGCCGAGACGCCCGGGCTGGAGGGCTTCAACCGCGGCCGCAAGCTCGACAAGATCGGCCTGAAGTACCAGGACACGATGGAGCTGTTCTTCGACGACATGCGCGTGCCGGCGGGCAACATCCTGGGAGGCGAGGAGCAGGAGGGGCAGGGCTTCATCCAGCTCATGCAGCAGCTCCCGCAGGAGCGCCTCATCATCGCGGTGACCGCGGTCGCGGCCGCCGAGACCGCCGTGCGCCTGGCGACCGACTACGCCAAGGAGCGTGAGGCGTTCGGCAAGCCGATCCTCAAGTTCCAGAACCTGCGCTTCGAGCTGGCCGAGTGCAAGACCGAGGCGTTGGCCGCCCGAACCCTGCTCGACCACTGCATCGGGCTCCACCTGAAGGGCGAGCTCGACCCGGCCACCGCCTCCATGGCCAAGTACTTCTGCACGGACAAGCAGTGCGAGATCATCGACCGCTGCCTGCAGGTCTTCGGCGGCTACGGGTTCATGACCGAGTACCCGATCGCCCGCATGTACGCCTCGGCGCGCGTGCAGAAGATCTACGGCGGAACCAACGAGATCATGAAGGAGCTCATCTCCCGGACCCTCTAGGACGCGGCGACCTCGAGCTCCGCGACGATCTGCCGCACGGCGTCACGGCCCGCCCGGTTGGCCCCCACGGTCGACTGGGACGGGCCGTACCCGATGAGGAACAGTCTCGGCTCGTCGAGCGCCCGCCCGTCGCGGACGCGGATCCCGCCCTCCGGCGTCCGCAGCCCGAGCGGGGCGAGGTGGGCGACCGCGGGCCGGAAGCCGGTGGCCCACAGGATGACGTCCGCGGGCTCGAGGCGACCATCCGGCATCCGCACCCCGTCGGGCTCGATGCGGGTGAACATCGGGTGGCGCACGAGGACGCCGCGCGCGTCGGCGCGGTCGATCCACGGGGCGCGGTACATGCCGGTGACGCGGATGACGCTCTCCGGCGGCAGCCCCCTCGCCGTGCGCTCGGCGACGCGGTCGATCGCGGCGGAGAAGTTCTCCGGGGGCGGCCCGGTCTCCCACTCGATCTCCCGCCGCGTGACCCACAGGGTGTCGGCGACGAGCGAGATCTCCTCGAGTAGCTGCGTCGCCGAGATGCCGGCTCCGACGATCACGACGCGCTGCCCGGCGAACTCGTCGGCCGAGACGTAGTCGTGGACGTGGAGTTGTCGCCCGCGGAAGGTCTCCTGTCCGGGGTAGTACGGCCAGAACGGCCGCGTCCACGTGCCGGTGGCGTTGATGACGTAGCGGGCCGCCCAGGCCCGGGGGGTGTCGGCGCGGGGGCCGTCGGTGAGGGGGTCGTCGGCGCGGGGGGCGCCGGTCGGTTCGGTGACGACGACGAGGTGGTCTCCGGCCGGGTCGTCCCGCCCGGGGACCGGTCTGCGTACCGAGCGGACGCGGACCGGCCGCCGGACGTCGAGGTCGTGGCGGGCCTCGTAGTCGGCGAAGTAGCGGGGCAGGATCTCGCGGCTGGGCGTGTCCGGGTCGACGTCGGGGACGGGGTGGTCCGGGAGAGCGAAGATCCCGTTGACCGTGCGCATGGTGAGCGATTCCCAGCGGTGCTGCCACGCGCCGCCCGGGGCCTCGTCGGCGTCGAGCAGGACGTAGGTGCGGGCGCTCCGGTCCTCCGCGGGTGCCCGGCCGGCCGGGACGAAGCCACGGCGTCGCAGGTGGTATCCGGCGGACAGACCGGCCTGCCCGGCTCCGATGACGAGCACGTCCACAGAGCGCGCTGTCGTGTCAGGGCGTTCCCCCGGCGGTTGGTCCATGGGCCCATTCTGGGCCGACGGCCGGTTCCGGTGCGGGGGTGTCCGGTCGCGGCACCCCGGCGAAGGCCATCGCGCCGACCCATTCGGGGATCCGGGCCGTGACGGCGCGGGGCCCGTCCAACGCGACGGCCGCCGTCCGGATCGCTTCGCGCCACGCCAGGTCGCCGCGCCAGATCGCCACCATCGTCCGCAGACTGGAGCGCACGGTGGCGTCCGCCTCGTATCCCGGGTCGACGTCGCACACGTCCACCTCGTCGCCGCTGACGACGAGCCACCATCGGGATCTCGCCGGCCGGACGTCGTCCAGGACGAAGAGCAGGACGGTACGACCGCGGGGCCACAGACTCACCGGCACGGTGCGGCGAATGTCCCAGAAGAGCAGGTGCGGATCGAGGTCCCGCTCCCCCAGTGCGCCGACCCAACGCATCCCCCACTCCCCGAGCGCCTCCACCACCGGACGCAACTCCTCGCCGCTCGCGGTGAGCCGGTAGGAGCTGCGGGGTCCGTTCTCCTCGCGGCGGACGATCCCCGCCCGCTCGAGGGTCTGCAGCCGTTTCGACAACAGGGCGGGCGACATCCTGGGGTTCCCACGGCGGATCTCATTGAAGTGGGTGCTGCCCGCGAGCATCTCGCGCACCACGAGGAGGGTCCAGCGTTCGTCCAGCAGTTCCATGGCCTTGGCCACGGGACAGAACTGTCCGTATCCGGTCATGGCTCATTCCACCCCCTACCAGTAGACCGCGCCTCGGCGGTCGGCACCAGTACTGATTCGGGATCGCGGCCGGTTCAGATCCGGAACTGGAGGCCGCCTCCGGCCCGGCGGAGGATCGAGGCGTCCCACCACACGACACCTCACCCGAGGAGGCAGTCATGACACACGACACGCTGACCGACACGGCGGATGCCCGCGTCAAGGCCAGACACCGAGCGATGTGGGCGTCGGGTGACTACCCCGAGGTCGCCGACGTCGTCATCCCGGAGCTGGGCCCGCGCGTGGTCGCCGCCGCCGGTATCGGACCCGGGGACCGCGTGATCGACATCGCCGCCGGCTCCGGCAACGCCTCGCTGCCCGCCGCCCGAACGGGGGCGACGGTCGTCGCCACCGATCTGACCCCGGAGCTGCTCGACGCGGGACGCGCCCGGGCCGAGGCCGAGGGACTGGGGCTCGAATGGCGGGTCGCCGACGCCGAGTCGCTGCCGTTCGACGACGGGGCGTTCGATGCCGCGATCTCGACGGTGGGCATCATGTTCGCGCCTCATCACGCCACCGCGGCACGGGAGCTCCTCCGGGTGGTCCGTCCGGGCGGGCGTATCGCTCTGGCGAACTGGACGCCGACCGGTTTCATCGGTCGGATGTTCGCCACCATGAAGCCGTACGCGCCACCACCGCCCCCGGGCGCCCAGCCGCCGCCGCTGTGGGGCACTGCGGATCACGTCGCCGAGCTCTTCGGCACGGGCGTGCGGAACGTCTCCACCGCCACCGAGGGCCTCACCGTCGACTGCTTCCGTAGCGGCGAGGACTTCCGGGACTTCTTCAAGTCGGCCTACGGCCCGACGATCGCGGTGTACGCGGCGATCGCCGGCGAGCGCGGGGCGGTCCGGACCCTGGACTCGGAGCTGGCTGCCCTCGCCCGCTCCGCCGATCTCGGCGGGGGCCGCATGGAGTGGGAGTATCTCCTCTGGACGGGACTCCGGGTCTGACCCCGGCCCCCTCCCGCCGCCTCCGTCCGACTCCGGCCGGGGGCGACGGGCCGTTCTCGGGCCCCGCGGGTCAGGCCCCGTCCGGCAGCGTGGTGAAGTCGGGCCGCCGCCCCTCGGCGAACGCGGCCAGCGCCTCGGAGTTGGCGGGGCCGCCCATGAGGTCGGCGAAGCACTGGTTCTCCCGCTCGCGCGCCTCGGCGATCTGCTGGGCCAGGGGCTCGGTCATCGTGCGCTTGACCGCCCTGAGGCTGGAGATCGGCAGGCGGGCCAGTCGGGCCGCGTGCGAGTGCGCGGTCTCCTGCAGGTCCCCCGGCGCGCACAGTCGCCACACGAGGCCCATCTCGTGGGCCTCGCGGGCGCTGATCCACTCGGAGGACAGCAGCGCCCACGCGGCGTTCTGCCTGCCCACGAGCCTGGGGATGAGGTAGCTGGACGCGGCCTCGGGCGCGACCCCCAGGCTCGTGAACGGGCACTTGAGCCGGGCGTCGTCGGCCATGAACACCAGGTCGGCATACCCGATGATGGTCATGCCGATGCCGAGCCCGAGGCCGTTGATCGCGAGGAGCAGCGGCTTGTCGAACGCGGCGAGGGCATCGATGAGCCCGAGGAAGCCGTGCTCGCCGGGGACGAAGTCGGGGTCGGTGACCCGTTGCCCCATCTCGAGCAGGTCCGTTCCCGCGCTGAACGCCCTGCCCGCGCCCGTGAGTACGACGACCGCGACCGACGGGTCGGCGGCGGCGTCGCGCAGGGCGATGGTGACGGCGTCGTACAGCGCCTCGTTGAAGGCGTTGAGCGCGTCGGGCCGGGCCAGCGTCAAGGTGCGGACCCGGTCGACGTCGCGGATCGCGAGGATCTCACCCGACGCCTCACCGCCCGGCGAGGCGTGTCCGGTCGCGGAGTCGGTCTGATCGGTCACGGCGGCTCAGGCCCCGGCCACGGCGGGGCCCTCGAGGTACACGCTCTTGAGCTCTGTGTACTGGGCCAGCCCCTCGGGCCCGAACTCGCGTCCCACACCGGAGGCCTTGAACCCGCCGAAGGGGGCCGCGAAGTCCATCGTGTAGGTGTTCACACCGTAGGTGCCGGTACGCACCCGGCGGGCCACGTCCAACCCGGCCTCGCGGTCGGCGGACCACACCGTCCCGGCCAGGCCGTACTCGGAGTCGTTGGCGATGCGGACGGCATCGTCGACGTCGTCGTAGGCGATGACGGACAGGACGGGGCCGAAGATCTCCTCCTGGGCGATGCGCATCGAGTTGTCCACGCCCGCGAAGACGGTGGGGCGCACGTACCACCCGGTGTCCAGCCCGTCCGGGCGCCCGGGACCGCCGGCGAGCAGGGTCGCCCCCTCCTGCTGACCGATCTCGATGTAGGAGTTCACGCGCTCCTGCTGACGCCGGGCCACCATCGGGCCGATCTCGGTGGCGGGGTCGAGCGGGTCGCCCACGGTCATCGATCCGATCCCCTCGGCGAGCGCGGCGGCCACCTCGTCATGCCGCTCGCGGCTCACGAGCACACGGGTCTGCGCCACGCACGCCTGCCCGGAGTTCATCACGCCCACGAACTTCAAGCCCTCGACCACGGCCGTCACGTCGGCGTCGTCGAGGACGATCGCGGCGGACTTGCCGCCCAGCTCGAGCGAGCAGCGCTTGAGCTGTTCGCCGCAGATGGCGCCGATCTTCCGGCCCGCGGCGGTGGAGCCGGTGAAGGCCACCTTGTCGATCGCCGGGTGGCGCACCAGGTGTTCGCCCACCTCCCGGCCACCGGCGACGATGCTGACGACCCCCTCCGGCACCCCGGCCTCGATGAGCAGCTCCGCCAGCAGGTAGGTGTCCAGCGGGGTCTCGGGCGCCGGCTTGATGACGATCGTGCAGCCCGTGAGCAGGGCGGGGATGAGCTTGGACAGCACCGTGAACTGTGGCACGTTCCACGGCGGGATCGCCGCGACCACGCCGACCGGTTCGTGGCGCACGAGGACCTCGCCGCCGAGGGCGCCCGGGCGGGTCTCCTCCCAGGGGAACTCGCGGGCGATCTTGAGGAACGCCTCGATCTGCATCCACGGGGCCGGCGCCTGCGCGAGCTTGCTGAACGAGATCGGCGATCCCATCTCGGTGGAGATGACGGTCGCCATGTCGTCGAGTCGGGCGGCGTACAGCTCGGACAGTCGGGCGACGACCTCGATCCTCTCTTCCGGGCTCATGCGCGGCCAGGGCCCGTGGTCGAACGCCTCGCGCGCTGCGGCGACGGCGGCGTCCATGTCCGCCACCGACCCCTCGGGCACCCGCGCCACGACCTCCTCGGTATGGGGGCTGACCACCTCGATGACCGAGTCGGTGGCCGGCGAGCGCCACTGCGTCCCGATCAGCAGGGCATCGCGGTCGAGTGAGGTGGTCATGGAGATCTCCTGGGGGTCGGGGCCGACGTGGTGCCCGAACCGGACAGCCGAACAGACACGTGTCCACCATACGAGCGCGCGGGTCTCCGTGGGGTGGGAACGGCGCGGTGGCTACACGGCGCCGTGGGTTGAACGGCGCTGCGGGTTGAAAATGATGCAGTGGGTTGAGAAGGGTGCGGTGGGCTCAGAACACCAGGACGGGTTTGACCACCTCGCCCGCGGTGACGTCGGCGACGGCGGTGTTGATCTCGTCGAACCGGTACGTGGTGACGAGCTCGTCGAGAGGGAGGTCGCCGGCGGACTGCATCGCCAACAGCTCGGGGATCATCGTCTGCGGGTCCGAGTCGCCCTCGATGCAGCCGCGGACGATCTTGCCGTTCTGCATGAGATCGACCGCGTCGAGCTCGAGCCGGGACTCACCCAGGCCCACCACCACGAGCGTGCCGCGGGGCGCGAGGGCGCGGACCGCCTGCGCGATGACGCCCGGTACCGCGGTGGTGTCGACCCCGGCGGTGGCCCCGCCCGCCGTGAGCTCCCTGATCCTGTCCACGAACGCCCCGTCGGGCAGGTCGGTGGGGTTGACGCCGACCGCGCCGTAGCGGGCGGCGCGATCGAGCCGGGAGTCCTTGGTGTCGACCGCGACGATCGTCTCGACCCCGCGCGCGGACGCCGCGGCGACCGCGGCCAGACCGACAGCGCCCACGCCGTAGACGACGAGGCTCGACGCCGGGTCGGGGTCGATCGTGTTCAGCACGGCCCCGGCGCCCGTCTGGAAGCCGCAGCCGAACGGAGCGGCCACCGCGAGGTCGACGTCGGGGTCGATGACGACGACGTTGTCGGCGTTCCCGATCGCCAGCTCTGAGAAACTGGACTGCCCGAAGAACGACCCGGAGACGTCCGCGCCGTCGCGGTGGAGCGTCGTGCTGCCGTCCGTGCGGTAACCCATGTAGTTCAGTGCCATGGTCTGCTCGCAGTACCCGACCCCGCCGGAGCGGCAACGGTCGCACTCGCGGCACGAGCGGAAGCTCATCACCACGTGGTCCCCGACCGCGACGCCCTCGACCTCCGACCCCACCGCCTGCACGACGCCCGCGCCCTCGTGGCCGAAGACCCTGGGGAACATCTCCGCGGGGAGCATCTCCTTGATGGTCAGGTCCGTGTGGCACAGTCCGACGGCCTTGACGCGGACCAGGATCTCGTCCGGGCGGGGTTCGTCGATGTCGAGGTCGACGAGGCGGAACGGCTCCCCCGGCCCCTCGACGATGGCGGCGCGGGTCTTCATACCGGTGTCCTCCAGAGTCCGCATCGGGCCCGGCGGGTTCGACACCGGGCGGGCGTGCGGCGGTCGCCGACGCGGATCGGACACTAGCCCAGTGACCGCGCCCGACGGGGTTCCACCCGAAATGGGCTCAGGCCCGGCTCCCTGGGGGGAACCGGGCCTGAGTGCGTGGTAGCGGGGACAGGATTTGAACCTGCGACCTCTGGGTTATGAGCCCAGCGAGCTACCGAGCTGCTCCACCCCGCGTCGATCATCCGGGTGATCCCGGGTGATGTGAGACC
>NZ_JAALDU010000404.1 GCF_014145015.1 Dietzia sp. E1
CCACGCGCCGGCACCGGTCGCGGGGAGCGGCCTGTGGGCGCCCGCAGGAACGAAGGGCGCCCCGGTCAGGAAGCACGGCAGGCCGCCCGCGCCGATGAGCCCGCTCTGCCCGACGACATCGAGGCCGCCGACCTCGACGCCGACGTCCGTCGCGACCTGCGCAGCCTCGACAAGTCGAACGCCGAGACGGTCGCCCGGCACCTCGTCGCCGCCATGCACCTCGTCGACGACGACCCTCAGCTCGCCCTCGCGCACGGCCGTGCCGCCAAGAACCGCGCCGGCCGTATCGGCGTCGTCCGAGAGACCCTCGGCGTCCTGGCCTACCGCGCCGGCGAGTGGTCCGAGGCACTCAGCGAGCTCCGCGCCGCCCGTCGGATCTCCGGCGGGCCCGGTCTGCTGGCGATGATGGCCGACTGCGAGCGCGGACTCGAGCGCCCGCAGCGCGCCATCGAACTCGCCCGCGGCGACGAGTCGCGGATGCTCGACGCCGACGAGCTGATCGAGCTGCGCATCGTCGAGGCGGGAGCCCGGGTCGACATGGGCCAGCTCGACGCCGCCCTCGTGACCCTGCAGGACGCGGGTGTCGACGCCGACGCCCGCGGTGAGTCCGCCGCCCGGCTCGACTACGCCTACGCGGAGGTCCTCCTGGCCTCCGACCGCAGCGACGAGGCGGCGGAGTGGTTCCGCCATGCCCTCTCCGCCGACCCCGAGGACATCACCGGCGCCGCGGCTCGGCTGGCCGAACTGGAGGGCTGATCGCGGTGAGCGGCACCACCCTTGCCGAGGCCCACGATGCACTCCTCGTGGACCTCGACGGCACACTCATCCGCGGAACGGAGCCGATCCCCGGCGCCGCCGACGCACTTGAGCGGGCGGGTCTGCCCGTGGTGTACGTGACCAACAACGCCAGCCGGTCCCCGGAGGACACCGCCGCCCACCTCCGTGAGCTCGGGTTCGCCACCCGCCCCGACGAGGTCATGACCAGCGCACAGGCCGCGGTGGTCATGCTAGGCGACCACGTCGCCCCGGGCTCCAGGGTCCTTGTCGTCGGTCACGACAGCTTCCGGGAACTCGCCCGGGAGGGCGGCTACGACGTCGTTCTCTCCGCCGACGACCGGCCCGACGCCGTGCTGCAGGGCCTGTCCAGGGAACTGACCTGGTCCGACCTCGCCGAGGGCTGTCTCGCGATCCGCCGAGGCGTGCCCTGGATCGCCTCCAATGTCGACACGACTCTGCCGACGGAGCGAGGACTGCTGCCCGGGAACGGATCCCTCGTCGCCGCTCTGCGTGCCGCCACGGACCGCGAGCCCGTCGTCGCCGGGAAGCCCGCGGCTGGCGTGCTGCGTGCTGCCGCGGACCGCGTCGGGTCCACACGCCCCCTGGTGATAGGCGACCGACTCGACACGGACATTGAGGGAGCCGTCGCCGCCGGGATGCCCGCGCTGATGGTCCTCACCGGCGTGCACGACCAGACCCACCTGCTGTTGGCGGATCCGCACCGGCGCCCCACCCATCTCGCGCCCGACCTGTCGGCTCTCGCCGAGCCCGCCGACGCGTCCCGGATCCCGCACACCGCTGAGCTCGACGCCACCGTCGATGCCGGGGTGCTGCACCTCTCCGGAGTCCCGGACCATCTGCACGGGTTGGATCTGGCCCGAGCCGTGATCGCACTGGCGTGGCGTCACGACGTGTCGCAGGTGTCCGCGGGCGGGGACGGCCTCCGATCCCGGCTCGCGGATGCGGGACTCGTCGTCGGCTAGCGTGTAGGCCGTGACCACCCCCGGACCCCATCCACACCCCGGGCCCACGGGGCCCGACATCGACGAGCTCCGCTCGGCGTTCGACGACCTGCTCGGCGACTCGGTCGGCGCACCGGGGACCGACGCCGACGGCGGGGCGGTCCGCGACGACCAGGTCGCCGCGCTCGACGCCGCCCACGAGCTCCTCGCGCAGGCTCTCTCGGCCCTGGACACCCGACGCTGATGGCGGCCAGACGCATGCGGCTCGACGCCGAACTGGTGCGCCGAAAGATGTGCGACAGCCGCGAACGGGCGCGGGACCTCATCGACTCCGGACGCGTCATCGTCAACGGGGTGGCCGCCACCAAACCCGCCACCCAGGTCGAACCCACCACCTCGATCGCGCTCACCGCCTCTGACGAGCCGGACTGGGCGTCCCGCGGTGCCCACAAGCTGATCGGTGCCCTCGACACCTTTGCCGACGTGACCGTCGACGGGGCGCGCTGCCTCGATGCCGGAGCCTCCACCGGGGGCTTCACCGACGTGCTGTTGACCCGGGGCGCGGCCCGCGTCGAAGCCGTCGACGTGGGGTACGGACAACTGGTCTGGCGACTGCGCAGCGACGAGCGCGTCGGCGTCCACGACAAGACCAACGTCCGGTCTCTCACCCCGGAGGACATCGGTGGGGAGGTCGACCTCGTGGTGTCCGACCTGTCGTTCATCTCCCTGCCGCTCGTGCTGCCGGCGCTCGCCCGGTGCACCCGGCCGGGCGGGCATCTCCTCCCGATGGTCAAGCCACAGTTCGAGGTGGGGCGCGACCGTGTCGGGCAGGGCGGCGTCGTCCGTGACCCCGAGCTGCGGATCGAGGCCGTGACCGGTGTCGCCCACGCGGCCGCGGGACTCGGGCTCGAACCCCTGGGATGTGTGGCCAGTCCGCTCCCCGGCCCGTCCGGCAACGTCGAGTATTTCCTGCACCTGCGCAGGTCCGCATCGGGAGAGCCGGCGGACCTCACCGACGAGTCGCGACACGCGATCCGCACGGCAGTCGAGGAGGGCCCACGATGAACGACATCCCCGGATCCGAGCAGCCCCGGCGCATCCTGCTCGAACCCAACATCGCCCGACCGGACATCGTCGCGACGGTCGCCCAGGTGGTCGACGCGTGCGCGGAGCGCGGCATCGCCGTCCGGGTCCTCGAGGACACCCGGGACCGGGTCGCCACGGGCGGCGGAGTCGAGTGCGTCCCCGACACCCCGGACGCCGCCGAGGGCTGCGAACTCGTTCTGGTCCTGGGAGGGGACGGGACGTTCCTGCGCGCCTGCCAGTACGCGCACGCAGCGGACGTGCCCGTCCTGGGGGTCAACCTCGGGCACATCGGCTTCCTGGCCGAATCCGAGGTCTCCTCGCTGAGCGGCGTCGTGGAGCAGATCGCCGCGCGCGACTACCGGGTCGTGGAGAGGATGACGCTCGAGGCGACCGTCATCAACGGCGACACCCGGCTCGCCCGCGACTGGGCGCTCAACGAGGTCAGCATCGAGAAGGTGGCACGACAGGGCGTGCTCGAGGCCTCCGTCGAGATCGACGGCCGCCCCGTCAGCGACTACGGCTGCGACGGCATGTTGGTCTCCACCCCCACGGGATCCACCGCCTACGCGTTCTCCGCCGGCGGCCCCATCGTGTGGCCCGAGCTCGACGCCATCCTCGTGGTGCCGAACAACGCCCACGCGCTCTTCGCTCGGCCCATGGTCGTGGCGCCCACCTCCAGAGTCGCGGTGGAGACCGGAACCCTCTCGGGCCCGGCCGTGGTCGTCCTCGACGGGCGGCGACTGGTCGACGCACCGCCGGGTAGCCGGGTCGAGGTGGTCCGCGGTCGACGCCCGGTCAAGTGGGTGCGGCTCGACGACTCGCCGTTCACCGATCGCCTGGTCACCAAGTTCGAGTTGCCGGTGACCGGGTGGCGCGGACGTTCGGGTGTCCGGCCGCTCACCTAGGGTGGGTGCGTGCTCACGGAACTCCGGATCAGCGGCCTCGGCGTCATCGACGAGGCCGTCGCCGACTTCTCGCCAGGACTGTCCGTCCTCACCGGAGAGACGGGCGCGGGCAAGACGATGGTCGTCACCGGTCTGAGACTCCTGGCCGGTGGGCGCGCCGACCCCGGCCGTGTGCGCCGGGGTGCGGACAAGGCGGTCGTCGAGGGGCGCTTCGACCTGTCCGCCACCGCCACGATGGACCCCGCCGATCGCCGGGATCTCGACGACCTCCTCGAGGACGCCGACGTCGACCTCGACGAGGACGGCAGCGTGATCGCCGCCCGACGGGTCGGCGCGGACGGGCGCTCCCGCGCCCGGCTCGGTGGTCGTTCCGTCCCCGCCGGCACCCTCGCCCGGTTCTGCGCGCCGGTCCTCGCCGTGCACGGCCAGAACGACCAACTCCGTCTGCTGCGCCCGGACCGGCAGCGCGACGCCGTCGACGCCCACGGCGGTGACGACGCCCGCGCCGCGCTCGAGGCGTATCGCGAGACCTACAGGCGGTGGCGCGAGGCCGAACGCTCACTGGCCGAGCGCACCGGTAGGGCCCGCGAGCTCGCCCGCGAGGCCGACCTGCTGCGCATGGGGCTCGAGGAGATCGACGCCCTCGACCCACAACCGGGCGAGGAGGCCGAACTCGACGCCCTCATCCGCCGCCTGACCGATTCCGAGGAACTGCGCGAGGTGGCCGGGCAGGCCCACGAGGCGCTCACCGGTGACGGCGAGACCACCGAGCCGATGGTGGGGCTGCTCGACCAGCTGCGGCAGCGGCTGGCAGGCGCCGGCGACCCCGCGCTCGAGCCAATCGCCACGAGCATCGGACAGGCCGTCGCCGCACTCGGGGACGCTGCCACCGAGCTCGGCCTGTACCTCGCCGAGCTGCCCGTCGACGCCGCCGACCTCGATTCGGCGCTGGAGAGACGCCACGATCTCCGCGCGTTGACGCGCAAGTACGGCACGGACGTCGACGACGTCATCGCCTGGGCCGCCAGAGCCCGGACCCGACTGGGGGAGGTCGACACCTCCGACACCGCCGTCGCCGAGCTGCGAGCCACCGTGGAGCGACTCGCGGCGGAACTGTGTGAACGCGGCGCCGCGCTGACCGCCGTCCGACGCGCGGCGGGGGAGGACCTCGCCGCCCGGGTGACGGCCGAACTCGCCGAGCTGTCGATGGGTGGCGCCCGCCTCGCCGTCCGCGTCACGCCGTCGGGAGACGGACTCGACGGCGCCACCGAGAGCGGGCTCGACGACGTCGAACTGGCGCTCGACGGGCCCTCCGGGTTGGTGCCGCTCGGCAAGGGCGCGTCCGGCGGCGAGCTGTCGCGGGTCATGCTCGCGCTCGAGGTGGTCCTGGCCGAACGCTCGGGCGGGGGCACCCTCGTGTTCGACGAGGTCGACGCCGGCGTCGGAGGCCGGGCCGCGCTGAGCATCGGCAAGCGACTGGCCCGCCTGGCACGGACGCATCAGGTCATCGCCGTCACCCACCTCGCCCAGGTCGCCGCCTACGCCGACACCCACCTGGTCGTGCACAAGGACGCCGATCCCGCGGGCGCCGACTCCGCGAGCTCCGGTGTCGTCGTCTCCGGGGTCACGGCGGTCGCGGACGCCGATCGGGTGACCGAACTGGCACGGATGCTCGCGGGACTCGAGGACACCGATACCGGGCTCGCCCACGCCCGCGAGCTGCTGGAGAAGGCCCAGTACGAAAAGTCTCAAGCTGAGGTCGACCGTTAAGGCGACACGCCGGGGTGACCTCCCTCGTCACTCGAATCACACGCGTGATACTCGTGCACATGAAGATGTCGGGTCTGCTCAATCGTCGCTCCCAGGACCTCGCCGGTGTCGTGGGCACCGTGCGCCGGATCGAGCCGGGGACTCCGGTGCCGAAGAGGCTCGGCGCCAAGGACGTCGCCGTCCTCGACCTCAACCGCACCACGGCGGAGACCGCCCGCGCACTCGTCGAGGCGGAGGTGGCGGCCGTGGTGCACGTCCCCGCCCCGGGTGAGGAGATGCTGCCCCGGGCGGCCTTCCGCACCCTGGCCGCCTCGACGGTGCCCGTCATCGAGGACGCCGACCTGGCCGATGTCACCGACGGGACCCGGGTCCGCATCGACGACGGGGTCATCTACTCCGTCAAGTCCGAGGACGAACTCGCCGGTGGCCGCGAGGTCGACTCCGCGACCCTGCTCGCCGAGGTCGACAGCGCGGAGAAGAACTACGTCGAGTCGGCGCTGGCGCACCTGGCCAACGCAACCGAGTTCCTCAGCCTCGAGCATCCACTCCTGCTCGACGGCGAGGGGCTGCCCGAGATCGATGTCGAGTTCACCGACCGTCACGTCGTGGTGGTCACGGGCGACGCGTCCTCGCGTGCCCAGCTGGCCGAGCTCAAGCCGTTCATCCGGGAGTACCGCCCGCTCCTCGTGGGCGTCGACGGGGGCGCCGAGCTGCTGCGCTCGGCCCGGTTGACGGCCGACGTCGTCGTCGCCACCCCCACCGAGGTCTCCGACGAGGTCCTCACCGACGGTGCCGTCCTCGTCGTGCCAGCGGATCGTGACGGCCGGGCCGAGGGGCTGGAGAAGATCACCGAGCTCGGGGTCGGCGCCACGACGTTCCCGGCCGCCGCGACGGCGCGGGACATGGCGCTCCTGCTGGCCTACCACGGCGGAGCGGAGATGATCGTGGTCACCGGGGACGACCGCGGCCTGGAGAACGCCTTCCGCCCGGCCTCCGCGCCGTCGTCGACCATGGTCGACACGACCGTCTCCTCGCGCCTCGTGCACGC
>NZ_JAALDU010000405.1 GCF_014145015.1 Dietzia sp. E1
CGACCGGCTCTACGGCACGCCGCTCGACTGGTTCTGATCCGGCTGCAGCGAGTGGTGACAACGGCGTGATGGTCGGCGATATCTGGCGCAGCCCCGCCGACGGAGAGTTTACGGAAGATGAGCGGCTGCCGTGCCTGCAGTACCAGCTCGACTCGGGACAAGAGGGCACTTGACGAAGTCGCCGATCGCGCCGGCGGGAGGGCGCTGCTGCGCCGGGTTACGACGGCGAACGCCCGTAGAGCCACCAGAGGATGGCGTCGTACGTCCACTCGCTGATGGGTTCTTCGCCGGTGGAGCCGTCGCCCCACCGAGGGAGGTCCGTCCAGATGCGGAGCGGCGGCCCGCCGAACATGGGGATGTCGACATGGGCGAGTGGTCGCATCGTCGCCCCGCGCACATCTCTTTCCTTGGTCCAGCAGTTGAGCTTGGGGATGAAGCCCGTCAGGCAGATCACGTCGTCGCGGGGATCGACCGGGGTCAGGATCCGGGTGCCGGGGACCGTCGCGTTCCAGAAGGCCGGGTCGGCCGGGCCCAGGACGTCGGTGACGGTCTCGGGCAGGCCGCGGGTCGCGGGAACCGGGGCGGCGGGTGCGGCGTTGGCCGGGATGGCGGGTGCGTCGTCGGCCGGGGCGGCGCCGGCAGTGGCGGATCCGAGGGCGGTGGTCGCGGCGGCGATCGCCAACGCGAGGCTGACCCTCCGCCGAGCAGGGGACATCTGGGGCACGGCGGAACTCCTCGTTCACTTGGGTGAAATCGTCACGCTAGCAGTGAGGGCAGCCCTCGGAGGGTGCCTCCGCTTCAGCATGGGCTGACACCGCCGGACCCGCGGCCGCTGGGGTTGCGAGTCGGTCGGGTGCGGTGGGGCTCGTCGTCGTCGCCCCTTTCCACGCGTACACCGTCGCGGCACGGACAGGACCGACATGGGGCGGACAACGCGGGTGCCGGGCTCGGTCGCAGGCTCGGAGGCGGCGGGCGGTGACTACACGAGCGGGGTGAGCTCCTCGCGGACCCAGCTGCGCAGGCGGGTCGGGGTGGTGGTGACGATCGAGCGGGCCTGTTCGGGTACGAAGTCGTCGCGCAGGCCGGTCGACATGCCGAGGAGTGCGTCCGCCCAGGCCGGCGGCATGCCCGCGCCGAGGTACTGGTCGCGCATCTGCTCGTCGGTGATGCGCTCGGCGCGGACCTCGCGACCCAGCTCCTCCGTGAGGATCCTCGCGACCTGGGCCCACGACAGGTCCTCGGGGCCGTGGACGGCCTGCACGCGCCGCCCGCGCCAGTCGGTGTTGAGCAGCGTGAGCGCCGCGACCTCCGCGACGTCGCGCGGGGCGACCCAGCTCATGGGCGCGTCGAGGGGCAGCACCGTCTGGAGCCGGCCGGCCCGTAGCGATTCCACCTCGAACAGCAGGTTGGTGAAGAAGTAGCCGCAGCGCAGGTGGGTGACGGACGCGTTGGACTGGTCGAGGGCGACCTCCGTGGCGGCGAGACCGTCGATCTCGCCCGCGCCGTGGCGCTTCTCCGCCCCGACGCTGCTCTGGAAGACGACCCGGTCGATCCCGTTGACCTCGATCGCGGCGACGAGGGACTCCGTTGCGCGGCGGTAGTCGTCCAGCGGATCGGGGGACTCGGCGGGCGGGTCGACCCAGTAGACGGCGTCGACGTCGGCCGTGGCGGCGATGACCTGGCCCGCGTCGCGGGAGTCGGCCTGCCTCGGCTCGGCGTGCTCGGCGACGTCGGCGGGAATCTGGTCCGGGTGGCGGGCGAGCAGGACCGGCCTGACCCCGGCGCGAATGAGCATGCGCGTGAGGTGACGGCCCACGTTGCCCTGAGGGGTGGTGACGGCGATCTTCATGGGGGCCTTTCTGCCGGGCGGGTTCTTTGTGCGGGTTACTCGGTGCGAGTTGCTCCGCGCGGTTTCCACGCTAGGGGCGGAAGCGGTCGGATTCGGTCCGGATTGCGGGCAGTTGCGGGCTTCCGTCGCCCTCGAGGAGGTACCTGGAACCGCGGTCTCCGAGAAGTCCCGCCCGCGGCCACCTACGGGTAAACTTCCATAGCACTGGAAGAAGGACGGAATGATGGCAGCAACGCTCGAAGGCGCGGAGGACACCGCCCGGTCAGCGGCCGAGACGCTTGCGGCCACGATCGAGGCAGGGGTCTCGGAGGATCGGCGTCAGACCGACGAGTTCATCACCGAGCTCACCGATTTCGCGTTGGAACTGCTCCACTCGTGGCCGTCTACAGCGCCGAGAGTTCACATCGACGGTCTGTTGTCCCTGCTCATCCGTGCGCGGACTGCACATGAACAAGACGACGCCGACGACCTGCTCGTCGCCCTCGTCGGGATGCGGACTGTCCTGTCGCGGATACAGCGTCAGAAGCGCCTCGCCCGGATCGAAGATCCGCAAGAAGCGCTCGCGCTCCTCGACACCTCTCTGGATGGGTGGAGTGCTGACGACATCGCGCGGGTTGTAGGAGCACAGTCGCGGGTCCTGACCAACTGGCGGGCCGGAGCGGTGCCGCGTAGAGCCGCGCTCGAGCGGTTGCAGATGGTGGCCGAGCTCGTGGTGGAGTTGCGGACGGCCATGACGGCTCGCGGGGTCCGAATGTGGTTCGACAACCCGGTGCCGCAGCTCGACGGACGGTCACCGCTCGAGGTGCTCGAGGAGGGCGACCTCCGGGCGCAGGCAGAGCTTCTGGAATTCGCCCGCGGTGGCCTCCGATAGGAAGGCGCCCCCGCGGATACGCGTGGAGCGGGCCGCGTTTCGCCAGGTGGGGCACGCGCAGCCACCGCTCTGGCACGACGCCGGCCTCGGCGGCGTGTCCGTGCAGTCGAGCGGTCGCTGGCATCGGAGAGGCGAGGGCTACGCCCAGTACCTGGCGTTGTCGCCCGCGGGGGCGTGGGCGGAGCTGGTCCGCTACTTCGCCCTGCGGACTCCAGAGGCGGTAGTCGAGCAGCGACGATCGCTGTGGCAGGCGTACGTGGTTCTGGACGACGTCGCCGACCTGTCGACGTTCGACGACTGGACGGCGTGCGGTCTGGACCCCGAGGTGGCGGTAGCCGATGACCACGCCGAGTGTCAGAAATTGGCGGCATGGCTGCAGGGTGAGGGCTACCGTGGGGTGCTCGCGCCGTCAGCGGCACTACCCGGCAGCGTCAATCTCACCGTGTTCGGGGGCCGCTATGAGCAGCTGGCCGCTGATGACCCGAGCGCCGTGCGAGGACGTGATCCTGACCGATGGCTGCGCGTGGCGCTGGCGGCGGAGGGGGCCCACCCTCCGAAAGAGCTGGTGACACGGACCCGGTACCGAGGCCAACCGCATGGCGGATACGAAGACTGGGCAGCTGGCACGGGGTAACTGTGCGGGGACGGGTGTGACCACTCGCGGGCCGGAGGGGGGCGCAGCGGCGGCGTCGTCGCAGCAGGACCCGCTCCAGCCGGCGGGAGCGGGCCCGACCGGGCAGTGGAGGCGCTCGTCGTCGTCATCCCTTTCGCGCCGGCAGGTGCTGAACCTCGACGGACAGCGGGCGCCACGAGATTCCCGGGATCGAGTGCAGGGGAGCGAACGGGTCGGCAGCGTGCTGCCAGGCGACCGCCAGGCTGTCCGCGATGAGGTCGGCGTCGGCGGGGTGGGCGCGCGTGGCGAGGCGCCGCAGGAGTTGGACGTCGGTGAGCTTGACCGTGACCGTCCAGGTGAGCGTGCCGCGGTCGGACGCCTCGGGGACCACAGTGCTGGTGCCGTCGAGCACCCGGAACGCGCCCTCTTCGAGGAGTTCCTCCAGGCCGCGCGTCGGCCAGATCAGCCACGGCAGCTGTTCCAGCGGCGGCAGGGCGGGATCGGGGCCCGCCTCCTCGCTCGCAGGATCCTCGATCACCTCGCCGGAGAACGCGTCAACCACCACGGTGTCCTCCTGGTACCGCGTCAGTTCGGCTGTCACCGCCGCCGGGTCGTCAACGGACACCGCCGCGGTGACAGTGCAGGACCACGTCTCGCGGTTCCTCCCGCGACGGGGACGCGCAGGCGAGGACTGCGGCGCGGGCTCGGGTTCGGGTTCGGGTAGGTCGAAGAGGCCGGGCTCGACGTTGTCCATGGCGGGTGAGCCTACTTCTCCGGCCCGGGATGCCCCAGTACGGCGCTCGAGTCTCGTATCGTCGATGAGGTGACGCCCTCGACAGATCGCCCGTACGGATCAGGCGACCTCTCCGCAGATGAACTGAAACAGGCCGTTCTCGACGCGCTCGCGAGCGCGGGGGTCCCGCAGACCGAGCTGATGGCCTCGCTGGCAGCCGGGGCGGACTACCAGTCGCCGTGGGAACGCCCGGCCGTCAACCGCCG
>NZ_JAALDU010000406.1 GCF_014145015.1 Dietzia sp. E1
GGGCGGGCCGCGAAGACCGTCCCGACGGTCGGCTCGGCGGCGAGCGCCTCGGTAGCCCGCTCCGCGGAGGTGAGCAGGACCGGGATCCCCGCGTCGGCGGCCAGGCGGGCGGCCGCGAGCTTGGAGGCCATACCGCCGGTCCCGAGCGCTCCCCCGGCGCCGGCCACCACGCCGTCGAGATCGCCCTCGCCGCCGACCATCGTCACCGCGGTCGCATCGCCCTTGCGGGGGTCGGAGTCGTAGAGGGCGTCGACGTCCGAGAGCAGGATGAGCGCGTCGGCGCTGATGAGGTGGGCGACCAGGGCCGCGAGCCGGTCGTTGTCGCCGAAGCGGATCTCGTTGGTCGCGACGGTGTCGTTCTCGTTGATCACCGGCACCGCCCGCAGGGTGCGCAGGCGGTCGAGGGTGCGCTGCGCGTTGGCCGCGCTGTCCCGGCGACCGATGTCGGCGGCGGTGAGCAGCACCTGCCCCACCACCCGGTCGTAGCGGGCGAACGAGTCACCCCACGCGCGCGCCAGTTCGAGCTGCCCGACGCTCGCGGCGGCCTGCTTGGCGGACAGCGTCGCGGGCCGGGTGGTCATACCCAACGGGGCCATCCCGGCGCCGATCGCGCCCGAGGACACCACGAACACGTCCGATCCGCCGGTCATGCGCGTCTGGCAGACGTCCGCCAGAGTGTCGAGCTCGGCGCGCCGGATCCCGCCGTGGAAGCTGGTGATCGCGGACGAGCCGATCTTGACCACCACGCGGCGGGCCATGCCGATGCGACGGCGCAGCTCGCGCTCGGTGGTCACTCCAGGATCTCCTCGTCCGGGTCGATGAGGCCGCGGCGCACGCGCTTGCGGTACTTGCGCTCGGCGGCGCCCACGCGCTCGTCGGACTCGAGTCGGATGTCCGTGCCGCGGCCGGTGCGCATGAGGTCGACGCCGGCCGGGGTCTGCGGCTCCCACTCGAACGAGACGTCGCCGATCGTGACCGTGCAGCCCTCCTCGGCGCCGGCCTTGATGAGCGCGTCCTCCACGCCGATCCGGGCGAGGCGGTCGGCGAGGAAGCCCACGGCCTCGTCGTTCTCGAAGTCGGTCTGACGGATCCACCGCTCGGGCTTGGTGCCGGTGACGACGAAGTCGCCGGGAGAGGCGGGGTCGGGGCGGACGTCGAACTCGCCCGCGTCCACGGCCTTGGGCCGGATGACGATCCGCTCGGGCGCGGCGGGCGGGTTGGCCTTCCGGTGCGCCTTCACCAGCTCGTAGAGCCCGAAGCGCAACTCGTCGAGTCCCTTGTGGGCGACCGCGGAGATGGCGTAGACGGGCCACCCCCGGGCCTCGAACTGCTCGCGGACCATCTCGGCCATGTCGGCGGCGTCGGGCACGTCGATCTTGTTGAGCACCACCACGCGGGGCCGGTCGGACAGGTCGCCGATCCCGGCGTCGGACAGCTCCGACCGGTACGCGGCGAGCTCCGCCTCGAGGGCGTCGACGTCGGAGACCGGGTCTCGGTCGGACTCGAGGTTCGCGCAGTCGACGACGTGGGCCAGGACGGCGGTGCGTTCGATGTGACGCAGGAAGTCCAGGCCGAGGCCGCGGCCCTCGCTGGCACCGGGGATGAGGCCGGGTACATCGGCGATCGTGAAGGTGTCGTCGCCGACAGACACCACGCCGAGGTTGGGCACCAAGGTCGTGAACGGGTAGTCGGCGATCTTGGGCTTGGCCGCGGAGAGCACCGAGACGAGCGAGGACTTGCCGGCGGACGGGAAGCCCACGAGCCCGACGTCGGCCATCGACTTGAGCTCGAGCGTGACGTCCCGGACCTCGCCGGGCTCGCCCAGCAGGGCGAAGCCGGGCGCCTTACGCGCACGGGACGCCAGGGCCGCGTTGCCGAGACCGCCCTTTCCGCCCTCGGCTGCGACGAACCGGGTGCCGGCGCCGACGAGGTCCGCGAGGACCTCACCGTTCTCGTCCAGCACGACCGTGCCGGGCGGGACCGGGAGCACGAGGTCGGCGCCCTGGGCGCCGTTGCGGTGGGAACCCATGCCGGGCTGGCCCTTGCCGGCGCGGGCGTGGGGCCGGAAGTGGAAGTCGAGCAGGGTGTGGACCTGCGGGTCCACGACGAGCACGACGTCACCGCCGTCGCCGCCGTTGCCGCCGTCGGGGCCGCCGAGCGGTTTGAACTTCTCGCGGTGCACGGACGTGCAGCCGCGGCCGCCGTCCCCCGCCGCGAGGTGGAGGACGACGCGGTCGACGAATCTCGACATGGTGGGGACTCCTCCTGGTGACGGACGACGGTGGATCGGGTGGTGCTGCCGCAAATACTCTCGGGGGCCGGGTGTGGGGTCGATCAGACCCCGCCCGGCCCCCGAGGGCGATTCACGTGTGGTTCGGTCGGCTGGGAGGCTCAGGCCTCGGCGCCGGCCGGCACGATGTTCACGGTCTTGCGGCCGCGCTTGGTTCCGAACTCCACCGCACCGGCGGAGAGGGCGAACAGGGTGTCGTCGCCGCCGCGGCCGACGTTCACGCCCGGGTGGAACTTGGTGCCGCGCTGACGCACCAGGATCTCGCCGGCGTTGACCTCCTGGCCACCGAAGCGCTTGACGCCGAGACGCTGCGCGTTGGAGTCACGACCGTTACGGGTGCTGGACGCGCCCTTCTTGCTTGCCATGTCCGAGTCCCTCCTTCAGGGAGCACGCCCGAGGGCGCTGAGCTGGTGGCCTTGGCGGCCGGTGACGGATTACTTGATACCGGTGATCTTGACGACCGTCAGCTTCTGACGGTGGCCCTGACGCTTGTGGTACCCGGTCTTGTTCTTGAACTTGTGGATCCGGATCTTCGGACCCTTGGTCTGCTCGACGATCTCGCCGGAGACGGTGACCTTGGCCAGGGCGTCGGCGTCGGAGGTGACGGCCGAGCCGTCCACCACGAGGATCGGGGACAGCGACACGGAGGTTCCGGCCTCGCCCTCGATCTTCTCGACCTTGACCTGGTCCCCTTCGGCGACCTTGTACTGCTTGCCGCCGGTCTTGACGATCGCGTACATCGAGGGCTTCCCCTTGCTTCTCGGGTGTGCGGCCGCCGGGGCGACCGCACCTGGTGTGCGGTGTTCTCTCATGCTCGCCGGCTCACGCCGGTCGGAGGTCGTCGGCCACGCCGGTCCGTGTGGACCGGGCCCGCGACTCCTCGCGCGGCGACATAGCGCCGCGACGAGCGACCTGTCAAGGTTACGGTCCGGCGGCGCAGCAGGTCAAACCGACCGTGCCGCCGGACACGCGGCCCGGTCTCTCAGTCGCTCGTGGGAGCCGTCGTCGACCGGGTCGCGCGTCGCCTCGCGGGGCGCCTGCGCGGCTCGGCGACCACGGCGGTCGGCGTCTGCGCGAGCG
>NZ_JAALDU010000407.1 GCF_014145015.1 Dietzia sp. E1
GCGCCGAGCTCGTCGCCGGGCTCCGCGCGCTCGCCGCGGGCGACCCGGGCCCCGGCGTGTTCAGCGCCGACGCCCCCGCCGGCACGGGCGACGTGTGGGTGTTCTCCGGCTTCGGCTCCCAGCACCGCAAGATGGCCAAGGAGCTCTACCTGTCCAACCCGCTGTTCGCCTCGTGCCTGGACGCGGTGGACGAGCTCATCGACTTCGAGGCCGGCTACCGGATCGCCGAGTTGATCCTCGACGACTCGCAGACCTACGAGCTCGAGAACTCCCAGGTCGGCATCTTCGCGATCCAGGTGGCGTTGGTAGACACCCTGCGCGCGCTCGGCGCCAAGCCCGAGGCCGTCATCGGCCACTCGATGGGCGAGGTCGCCGCCGCCTACGCGACCGGCGGCCTGAACCTCGAGGACGCGGTGCGCGTGATCACCGTGCGCTCGCGCCTCATGGGCGACGCCGAGGGGCAGGTCTCGGAGGAGGAGGCCGGCGCGATGGCGCTGGTCGAGTACTCGGCCGATGAGATCGCGCAGATCATCGCCGACAACCCGCAGTTCGCCTCCATCGAGCCCGCCGTCTACGCCGCGCCCACCCACACCACGGTCGGCGGCCGGGCCAAGCCCGTCGCCGACTTCGTCGCGTGGGTCGAGGAGCAGGGCAAGTTCGCCCGTCAGCTGCAGGTCCGCGGGGCCGGGCACACCTCGGACGTCGACATGCTGCTGGGCGAGCTGGCCGCGGAGATCGCCGGCCTCGAGCCGCGCGAACTCACCTCCGGGCTGTTCTCGTCCGTCGACCGCGAGACCTTCTACCGCGCCGGCCACGAGCCGGTCCACGCGGAGGAGTACTGGGTCAAGGGCATGCGCCACTCCGTGTGGTTCACCCACGCGGTGCGCAAGGCCGTCGACGCCGGGTACGTGACCTTCCTCGAGCTGGCCCCCAACCCGGTGGCCGCGATGTCGGTGGCCGCGACGTGCTTTGACGCCGGTCTCATGGAGCCCAACCTGCTCCACGCGCTCAAGCGCAAGGAGTCCGAGGCCGACACGCTGCTGCACGCGATCGCGCAGCTGTACGTCCACGGGCACACGATCGACATGCCCAGCGTCGTGGAGATGATCCACGGCTACGTCACCGGCCCCGACCGGTACGCGCCTGTGCCGGGCACCGCGTGGAAGCGTCGCACCCTGTGGCCGAAGGTCACGGCAGGCGGCGGGTCGGGCGAGGGCCGCATGCCGGGCTCGTACGTCGCGCTGCCCGACGGCCGTCACGCGTGGCAGGTCCGCGCCGAGGTCGTGCCCAGTGTCGACGCGCTGATGTCCGCGGCGGCCGCGGCGGTGATCGAGGGCGCGACCCTCACCGCTGTCGACCGGCCCGGCGTCCTCCCCCCCTCGGGATCGGTCACCACGACCCTCACCCCGCACCCGGGCGGGGCGTCGTTGCAGGTCCACGCCCGGTCGGACGAGGAGTCCGCGCCGTTCGTGCTGGTCGCCTCCGGTGCGGTCAGCGGTGGCGCGCCGATCGATCCGTCGACGGCGCCGGAGATGTCGCACTTCGAGTCGGACGAGTCCGACGCCCCGGTGGTCGGCGAGGACGAGGACGACGACGAGTCCGACACCCGCTGGAACCCCGAGTCCGGCGAGTCGATCAGCGACAGGCTCGCCCGGATCATCGGCTCCTCGATGGGGTACAGCCCCGACGACCTGCCGAGGGAGCTGGCACTGCTCGATCTAGGCCTGGATTCGCTCATGGCCGTGCGCATCAAGAACCGCGTCGAGCACGAGTTCTCCATCCCGCCGCTCGAGTTGCAGGCCATGCGGGACGCGTCGCTGAACGACGTCGCGGAGATGGTCCGGTTCGCGGTGGAGAACCCGGAGCAGGTCGGGGAGATCGCCGCGCAGCAGGCCCGCGGTGAGGGCGCCGTGGACGTGGCGGCCCTGCGCGACGGCGACGCCGCCGACGGCTCGGGTGCGGCTGACTCCGACGGCGCGGCCGGCTCC
>NZ_JAALDU010000040.1 GCF_014145015.1 Dietzia sp. E1
CTGTTCACGGCCGCGCGCGCCGACACGGCCGTGGTCTCCCTCGACGACCCCCACGGGCGGCGGCTCGCCGCGGAATCGGAACCGCCCACGTGGACGTGCTCGGTCCGCGACGTGGGGGCGGACGTCTACGCCGAGCGCATCGACTGTGACGGGACGGGCTCGCGCTTCACCGCCCGGACGCCGTACGGCGCCGTGCCGATCCACCTGCGGGTCCTGGGGCCGCACCAGGTGCCCAACGCCCTCGTCGCGCTGACCGGCCTCCTCGCCGACGACATCGACCCGCTCGCGGCGGCCGAGGGCATCTCCCGACTGACCCGGGTCCCGGGGCGCTGCGAACCGGTGAACGCCGGGCAGTCGTTCACAGCGCTCGTCGACTACATGCACAACGAGCCCGGTCAGCGCGCGCTGCTGCCGCACCTGAGGGCGATGGCCGCCGGGCGGTTAATCCTGGTGATCGGGGCGACCGGCGGACGCGACCGCACCAAGAGACGCCCGCTCGGGCGCACCGCGGCGTCGTTCGCCGACCTGGTGATCGTCACCGACGAGAGCCCCGAGGACGAGGACCCGGCCGCCCTCCGCGCCGAGGTCCTCGCCGGCGCGCGCGAGGCCGCGGTGGTCCGCGCGGGTGAGGCCGCGGGGGTCGAGGTGGTGGAGGAGCCGGACAGGGCCCGAGCCCTCGCCCTCGCCGTGGCGGCGGCCGGGCCGGGGGACGTGGTGGTCGTCGCCGGTCGTGGCTGCGAGGTGTCCCGACGCTACGGGGCCCGCCGGGACGACTTCGACGACCGTGCCCGTCTGCTGCAGGCGATCCTCGAGTTCTCGGCGGAGAACCCTGGTCAACGCTCAGCCTAGGGGCGCCTTCCGGCGATACGCTGCCCCCATCGTCCCCGCGCCACCCTCGGAAGGTCGATCATGGGCACGCTGAGTTACACCGCGACCGTCTCGCTCGACGGCTACGTGGCGGACGCGGACGGGGACTTCCAGTGGTCCGCGCCCGACGCAGAGGTCTTCCGGTTCCACGTGGACCGCATGGGGGCCGTCGCCCACGAGGTGCTGGGTCGGAACACCTACGCGCTGATGGAGTACTGGCAGAACCCACCCGAGGGCGAGGAGTGGGGCCCCGACGAGCAGGAGTTCGCGCGGCGCTGGCAGGCGATTCCGCGGACCCTCGTCTCGTCCACGATGACGGCCGCCGACCTCGCCTCGGACACCGACCGCCTGGTGCCGCGTCTCGACACGGGCACCCTGCGCCGGATCGTCGACGAGGCGGACGAGGAGGTGGAGATCTTCGGCGGCGGAGGCGATCCGCGCGGGGATGGTGAGCGACTTCCTGCTCTTCGTCGTCCCCCACGTGGTCGGCGGGGGCCTGCGCGCGCTGCCGCCGGACACGCACCTGGATCTGGAGCTCGCCGAGCAGCGCGTCTTCGGAGGCGGGACGGTGTTCCTGCACTACCGGAGCCGGTGAACCCGTAGCAGAGCGCGTGAGGTGTGTAGCGCAGCCCGTGAGCCGCGGCCAGGTCGTCGTCGTCACACCCCCGCCCGTACACCCGACGGCGTGTCCGGGATTGGACACGGTGCCCAGCGGGCGAGAAAAATGACGACCCACACTGTGCCACGTGCACATCCACCGCTGGGCGGGGTGACCAAGATCACCGAGCCGCCTAGCCTTGTCGCGGTCGTCGGTAGCCACCCCCGCTACCCGGACCTAGGAGGAACATGGCAACGCCGGACGGGAACACCGATCCCCACGGGAGCACGGCCGCGGTCGCCGAGACGATCTCGGCCGAGCCGGTGCCCCGTCACCGGATCATCCTCGCCTCGCTCATCGGCACCACGATCGAGTTCTACGACTTCTACATCTTCGCCACCGCCGCGGTGTCGGTCTTCCCGCTGCTGTTCTTCGCCGGCGGCGACGCCAGCACGGCACTGCTGGCGTCGATGGCCACGTTCGGCACGGCGTTCATCGCCCGCCCGCTCGGGTCCATCGTCTTCGGCCACTACGGCGACCGCCTCGGCCGCAAGGTCACCCTGGTGGGCGCGCTGCTCACCATGGGTATCGCGACGTTCCTCATCGGCCTGTTGCCGACGATCCACCAGATCGGCCTGTGGGCCCCGGCGATGCTCACGATCCTGCGCTTCTTCCAGGGCATCGGCCTCGGAGGCGAGTGGTCGGGCGCGGCGCTGCTGGCGTCGGAGACGGCGCAGCCGGGCAAGCGCGGGTTCGCCGCGATGTGGCCGCAGCTCGGCGCACCGTTCGGCTTCATCCTGGCCAACGGCATCTTCCTGCTGCTGACCGTGTGGTTCGCCTACGACTCCACCGCCGCCGAGCTGTCGGACCCGTTCCTCGTGTGGGGCTGGCGCCTGCCGTTCCTGCTGTCGATCGTCATGGTCGGCGTGGGCCTGTACGTGCGGCTGCGCATCGAGGAGACGCCGGTCTTCGCCCGCGCGGTCGCCAACAACGAGCGCGTCAAGACCCCGGTGTCCGAGGTGTTCCGCCGCAACTGGTGGGAGATCGTCCTCGGCACGTTCATCATGCTGGCCACGTACGGCCTGTTCTACCTCATGACCACGTGGATCCTGTCGTTCGCGATCGGCTCCGAGGAGACCGGCGGGCTCGGCTACGGCTACCAGTCGTTCCTCATCATCCAGGTCATCGCGATCCTGCTGTTTGCGGCGTTCGTCCCGGTCGCCGGCTGGCTGGCCGACGTGCTCGGTCGCCGTCGGATGCTCATCGGCGTCACTGCCGCGATCATCGTGTTCGGCCTGAGCTTCGGCTGGTGGCTCGAGCCCGAGGCCATGGGCACCGGCGACGATCTCGACGTGACCCGCATGCTGCTGTTCCTGTGCGTGGGCATGATGCTCATGGGCCTGACCTTCGGTCCGATGTCGGCGGTGCTGCCGGAGCTGTTCCCCACCAACACCCGCTACACGGGGTCGGGCGTGGCGTACAACTTCTCGGCGATCCTCGGCGCGGCGCTCACCCCGTTCGTCGCGGTGTGGCTCGTGCAGAACTACTCGGTCGCCTACGTCGGCTACTACCTCGTGGGCCTGTCCGTGCTGACGATCATCTCGCTGATCCTCGCGCCGGAGACCAGCAAGGCCTCGCTGTACACCGAGGACGCCGAGGTCGGCGGAGCCGCCCGCTCCGGGGGCGCCTCCGCCTGACCGCGCCGTAGCGCACCGCGCGCCACCACGCCGCAGCGCATCCCGCGCCGCGCGCCGCTGACAGGGCCCCGGACCGCGAGTCGGTTCCGGGGCCCTGTCGCGCGGTGGGCCGGTCGCCCGCGACAGTTTTTCTGAATGTCCGCATGGATTCGCGCGCGGTCTGCCGGTCCGGGCGTGCACGGCGTCGGCCGGTAACGCGGGGGCGGAACGCCCCGATGTTCACGGTGACACGCGTCAACCGGTCGGCGCTCTCCGGGTCCGGCCCTGCATCGAGGAGTTTCCGCATGATCATTCGCCCGGGCGGCCCCATCAGCGGCCCCGTTTACGACGCCATCAACGCGGTGTTCGGCGCCATCGCCGGCGGCCTCGAGGCGATCGGTATCCCGTTCGAGCAGTCCGCGGTGCCCTTGAGCTTCCTCGCCATGCCCTTCGTCGCGGGCTCCAGCTACCTTCCGGCGGCCCTCGGATCCTGAGCCCGGGGCCCGGCCCCGCCTCGGTTAGCATCGTGGAGGTCGGTCCAGGGAACCCGGTGAGAATCCGGGACTGTCCCGCAACGGTGTGAAGCCGATCCTGCGCACGGCGCGGATCTCCTCGGTTTCGAGTCCGATACCTGCCGACACGCTGCCACACACGTGAGCAGCGCGTATCGGCCGAGGAGCCCCGCACACCATGAACACCGCCGCCTCGCTGTTGATCGCGGGCACCACCTCTGACGCCGGCAAGAGCATCGTCACCACCGCTCTGTGCCGCGCCTTCGCCCGCCGGGGCCTGAAGGTGGCGCCGTTCAAGGCGCAGAACATGTCCAACAACTCGATGGTCGTCGCCGGGCCCGCTGGGTCGGCGTCCGTGGGTACCGCCGAGATCGGCCGCGCCCAGTGGATCCAGGCCCTCGCCGCGCGCGCCGAGCCCGAGCCCGCCATGAACCCGGTGCTGCTCAAGCCCGGCGGCGACCGCCGCAGCCACGTGGTGGTGATGGGCCAGCCGGCCGGCACGGTGTCGTCGCGAGACTTCGTCGACGGGCGCGCCCACCTGGCGGAGGCGGCGTTCGCGGCCTACGACGACCTCGCCTCCCGCTACGAACTCCTCATCTGCGAGGGAGCGGGCAGCCCCGCCGAGATCAATCTGCGCTCGAGCGACTACGTCAACATGGGCCTGGCCCGCCACGCCGACATGCCGGTCGTGGTGGTGGGCGATATCGACCGCGGCGGCGTCTTCGCGGCGCTGTTCGGGACGGTCGCGCTGCTCGAGCCGACCGATCAGCGGCTGGTCGCGGGCTTCGTCGTCAACAAGTTCCGCGGCGACCCCACGCTCCTCGAGCCGGGGCTGCGCCAGCTCACCGCACTCACCGGCCGCCCGGTCCACGGGGTGCTGCCCTGGCACCCCGACCTGTGGCTGGACTCCGAGGACGCCCTCGCGGTCAGCCCCCGCGCCGCCGACGCCTCCGCCGCCCTGCGCGTGGCCGTGATCCGTCTGCCGCGCATCAGCAACTTCACCGACGTCGACGCCCTCGGCCTGGAAGCCGACGTCGAGGTCGCCTACGTCACGGAGCCCCGCGACCTCGCGGGCGCGGACCTCGTCGTCGTCCCCGGGACCAGGGCGACCCTCGACGACCTTGCGTGGCTCCGCTCGCGGGGCCTCGACCGCGCGGTCACCACCCATGCCGAGCGGGGTGGCGCGGTGCTGGGGATCTGCGGCGGCTTCCAGATGCTCGGCGGCGAGATCGCCGACCCCGACGGCATCGAAGGCACCCCCGGCGCGCGGGTGACCGGCCTCGGGCTGCTCGACGTGACCACGCGGTTCGGCGCGGAGAAGGCGCTGCGCCTGCCCACCGGGACCGCGCCGGGGCAGCCGGTGAGCGGGTACGAGATCCATCACGGCCGGGTCACCGTCGGCGGTGGTGACGGTCGGGGTGACGACGACGAGGTGTTCCCCGGCGGAGCCCGGCGGGGTCGGGTGTTCGGCACCATGTGGCACGGGAGTCTCGAGTCGGACGGGTTCCGGGGCGCGTTCCTGGGCGAGGTCGCGGCAGGACTGGGGCGGACCCGCGAGCCCTCGGGCGTGAGCTTCGCCGCCGCGCGGGAGCGCCGCCTCGACCTGTTGGGCGACCTCGCCGAGGAGCACCTCGACCTCGACGCCCTGCTCGAGTTGGCGCGCGACGGTGCGCCCGAGTTGCCAGTGCTCCCGCCGGGGGCTGGGTCGGGCGCCATGCCCATGCTCCCGCCGGGCGCCGACCGGTGATCCTCGTTTTGGGCGGCACGGCCGAGGCCCGCGAGCTCGCCGCCCTGT
>NZ_JAALDU010000408.1 GCF_014145015.1 Dietzia sp. E1
AGAACACGATCGTGTTCTCGGGGACCTGCGCCAGCGGCCAGCCCGGTGCGGATGCGGTCCGAGGCCACGAGCGCGGCGATACGGGGTCGGTTGACCTGTTCGCGGGCGATGCCCACGTGGAGCGGAACGACACCGGCGGTGATCGCCGGCGCCGCGACGCCCGCCGCGCAGGCGACGAGCGTGGCGGTCAGCCCGGTCCGCTCGCGCGAACGGATGGACCCGTAGGCCGTCCACGCGGTCGCCCCCAGGCCCGCCGCGTACAGCGTCAGCGCGACGGGGGCGATGCGGCGGGCGTGATCGGCCTGGCGTTCGGCGATCCCGTGGGTGGGCCCGTCGAACAGCTCGGGGTACATCACCGAGGTGACCACCGACTGGAAACCCAGGTGGACCGCGGACGTCGTGAGCAGCGCGAGGCGGCCCGCTCGGAGCGTCGGATCGGCGGACGCACGGCGTCGGCGGTTCATGCCCGCCACGCTACCTTTCGCGGGAGCGTCCCAGCAGGGCGCGGCCCTCGCCGTCGTCGGTCATCGCGCGGGCGGTGCGGAGCACGACGCGCCACCCCCGGTCGGGAGCGTCCACCGACCCGCGCCGTTCGAGCTCCCACCGGCTGGCCGTCACCCGCACGACGGTGTACCGACCCGGCTTGGAGGAGCGGACGACGAGCTGGGTGTAGCCGGTCGCCACGGCGCGGTCCCCGTCGAGCAGGACCACCGGCAGGCTCGGGACGTGACCGCACCCGTGCGCGATGAGGCCCTGGTGCGCGTCACCGGTCACCATCTCCACCAGACCGTCGTGGCCCTCGAGGCGGCTGGTGTCGACGTCGTAGACGCCGTCTTCGGTCCACAGCTCGGCCACGCCCTCGGCGTCGCCGGAGTCCACGCGCGGGGAGTAGGCCGCGAGGATACGGAGGATCGCCAGCTCGTCCTCGGCGGCGGCGAGGCGGTCGTGCGTGTCGGTGAGGCGCGCCTCGAGGGCGGCCAGTCGGGCGTCGAGGGAATCGAGGCTCACGGCCTCGGAGGAGGAAGTCATGGCCTCCACATTAATGCGCCGCCTGAGTGGGTGAACACGTTATAGTTTCGGTATGGCGGACACTACATCGGACACCGGTCCATCGGTCTTCACGGCCGACGTCCTGGTCGTGGGGATGGGCATCGCGGGAGCGTGCGCGTCGATCGAGGCCGCCGAGGCCGGCGCCACGGTCATCGCGCTCGAGGGCGCCTCCGGGCCCGGAGGCTCGTCCGCGCAGTCCGGCGGGGAGGTCTACCTTGGCGGCGGTACGGCCACCCAGCGGGCGCTCGGCATCTCCGACACGGTCGAGGACATGCGCGCGTTCCTCACCGCCGCCCTCGGACCCAACGCCGATCAGGCCAAGATCGACGAGTACTGCGCCGGCGCGGTAGAGCACCACGACTGGTTGGTCGACCACGGCGCGGTGTTCAACCACAAGCTGTGGGACACCCCCACGTGGATGCCGGGCGACGACTCGGGGCTCATGTGGATGGGGGAGCGGGCCGAGCCCTACGCCTCGCTGGCGAAGCCCGCCGCCCGCGGTCACCGCCCGCCCGGCCCGAACTTCGCGGGCAACCTCCTCATGGACTCGCTGGTCGCCACCGCCGAGAAGGCCGGCGTCGACCTGCACTGTGACGTCAAGGCGCGGTCGCTGATCGTCGAGGACGGCCGGATGGTGGGCGTGCGGGCGACGCAGTTCGGTGAGGAGCGCGAGTACCGCGCCACCGGCGGCGTCGTTCTGGCGACCGGCGGGTTCGTGGACAACGACCGCATGCTCGAGCAGTGGGCGCCCCAGCAGTTGGGCAAGGACAAGGTCTCCGACGGCCGCGACGACGGCTCGGGGATCGAGATGGGCATGGAGGCCGGCGCCGCGGTGCGTCGCATGCACCAGACCGAGACCGCGATGCTGATCATCCCGCGCCTGGTCGTGGGCTCGATGCTCGTCGACGGTGACGGCCACCGCTTCATCAACGAGGAGGTGTACCCGGGCCTGTACTGCCACGCCGCCGTGCACCACCGCCGCCCGCCGGTGTGGGTGATCATCGACGAGAAGGGCATCGAGGACGTCCCGGAGAACGAGCTGTGGGGCATGCAGCCCATGCACGCGGCCGAGACCATCGAGGAGCTGGCGGCCGACTGCGGGCTGCCCGCCGACGCGCTGGCCGACCAGCTGCGCCGCTACAACGAGGGCGCCGCCCGGGGCGAGGACCCGCAGTTCGGGAAGAGCGCGCAGTGGGTGCGCCCGCTCGAGCCGCCGTTCGGCGCATACCCCACGGGGGCCGGCGGACCGGACACCTTCAACGGCCTCCCGCTCAAGGCGCAGGGATTCACCCTCGGTGGCCTGCACACCGACCTCGACTCCCGCGTGCTGAGCCGCGCCGGCGAGCCCATCCCCGGCCTGTTCGCCGCGGGCCGCTGCACGCACGGTCTCCACGGTGACGGCTACATCTCCGGAACCTCGCTGGGCGACGGGTCGTTCTTCGGCCGTCGCGCGGGCCGGGGCGCGGCGGGGGCGACCGGTGCGGCCGGTACCGACGGCGCGTCGGCCGCCGCGGACGCCGTCGGGTCGGTGCAGGCGTGAGCGGGCAGGTCGCCGTCGTGCGACGGGACCGGCCGGAGATCGACCTGGGTCCGTTGGACCCCGCGCGCGGCGGTGGTCGCGCTGTCGATCGGATGGACGACGACGAGGAGGGGCTCTTCGACCTGGTCGAGCAGGTCCGCCGGATCCGCGCGCTGACGACCGGCGGGATCTTCGACACCGACCTGGGCCCGCTGACCTCCCGGCTCCGCGAGGTGGCCGACGAGCTCGAGGCCGCGTCGGCGAGCCCGCAGCACCGGCGGGAGGTCAGCTGGCGGGAGCGGCGCTACGTCCCCAACTGCCCGGTCATCGGGCGGTCCAACGTCCTCGCGCCGCCGGCGGAGTTCGAGCTCCTCGACGACGGCACCCTCCGGTCCGAGATCACCCTCGGGCTGGAGTACCAGGGCCCTCCGGGCTGTGTGCACGGCGGAATCGTGGCACTGATGTTCGACGCGGTGCTGGGCCGGGCCAACCACCACGCCGGGACCACGGGGATGACGATGTACCTCGACCTGGACTACCGGAGCCCCACCCCCATCCTCGAGCCGATCGTGATCACGGGACGCCAGATCCGGGTGGATGGTCGCAAGGTGTGGTCCCAGGGCGCCATCCACCACGGTGATCGCCTGTGCGCCACCGCGGAGGGACTGTTCGTCATGCCCGAGCAGTGGGTCGCCGAGTACCAGCAGCACCGGGACGAGGACGGGACGTCGGCCTGACGCAGTCTTGGCGCCGGGCTGACGCCCCGGTGGCCCGGCCGGACGCCGGGCAGCGGCGGGCGGTTCCCGGCCGCGGAGTAACGTCACACGGCGTGACCGAACAGCCAGATCCCGGGGAAGCCGTCTCCGCCCAGACCTTCCTCGACCAGCCCGACCACGCCTCCGGCGCCACCGAGCTCGCCCGCCAGCTGAGGCGCATCCGCGGCCTCGTCTCCGGCGCGGACTTCGAGGACCTGTCCGCGGAGATCGAGTTGGCCCGCGAGCTGGCCGACCGCATCGAGAACGCCGCGACCCCCCACCCGCCGGCCGAGTACGACTCGTGGGGCGTGCCCGAGCACATCGCCTCCAACCCGGTGATCGGCTCGCGCAACCCGGCAGCCCCGCCCCTCGAGGCCGTCGTCTTCCCGGACGGCACCGTCCGCGCGGACCTCAGGCTGGGTGTGGAGTTCCAGGGCCCGCCCGGATGCGTGCACGGCGGCGTGGTGGCGATGCTGTTCGACGAGATGCTCGGGCTGGCCAACGCCGCGGCGAAGCACATCGGGATGACGGTGGACCTGCAGGTCACCTACGTCGCCCCCACCCCGCTGGATACACCCCTGCGGTTCGAGGCCCGCCAGGACCGGGTGGACGGACGGAAGCTCTGGTGCACGGGCACGCTGCACGCCGGGGACACGCTGTGCGCCTCGGTCACGGGCATGTTCGTCACGCCGCGCTGGATGCTCGACGGGGATCAGAGCAGACCCATCGAGGGCTGACAGTGATGATGTGTGTAGTGGTTCTTCGGG
>NZ_JAALDU010000409.1 GCF_014145015.1 Dietzia sp. E1
GTGCACTCATAGGCGCTGCGCTCAGTAGCGGTAGTGGTCGGGCTTGAAGGGGCCCTCGACGTCCACGCCGATGTACTCGGCCTGGTCCTTGGCCAGTCGGGTCAGGGTGCCGCCGAGCGCCTCGACGTGGAGGCGGGCGACCTTCTCGTCGAGGATCTTGGGCAGCAGGTGCACCCCGATCGGGTACTGGTCGGCCTTGGTGAACAGCTCGATCTGCGCGATCACCTGGTCGGAGAAGCTGTTGGACATCACGAACGACGGGTGCCCGGTGGCGTTGCCCAGGTTGAGCAGGCGTCCCTCCGAGAGCACGATGATCGAGCGGCCGTCGTCGTCGAAGACGAACTCGTCGACCTGCGGCTTGATGTTGATGCGGGTGACGCCCTCGGCGGACTCGAGCCCGGCCATGTCGATCTCGTTGTCGAAGTGGCCGATGTTGCCCAGGATTGCCTTGTTCTTCATCCGCTTCATGTGCTCGAAGGTGATGATGTCCTTGTTGCCCGTGGCGGTGATGACGATGTCGGCATCGGCGATCGCCTGGTCCACGGTGACCACGTCGAACCCGTCCATCATCGCCTGCAGCGCGTTGATCGGGTCGATCTCGGTGACCTGCACGCGCGCGCCCTGACCGGCCAGCGCCTCCGCGCAGCCCTTACCCACGTCGCCGTAGCCGCACACCAGTGCCTTCTTGCCGCCGATCAGGGCGTCGGTGCCGCGGTTGATGCCGTCCAGCAGCGAGTGACGGGTGCCGTACTTGTTGTCGAACTTGCTCTTGGTGACCGCGTCGTTGACGTTCATCGCCGGGAACGGCAGCACGCCCTCGGCGTGGAAGTGGTACAGCCGGTGCACGCCGGTGGTGGTCTCCTCCGTCACGCCCTTCACCGACTCGGCGATCGCCGTGTACTTACCCGGGTTCGCGGGCACCGACTCGCGCAGCAGCGCGTGGAAGACCTTCTCCTCGGCCGACCAGGACGCGTCGTCGGAGGGCACGGCACCGGCCTGCTCGAACTCCTTGCCCTTGATCACGAGCATCGTGGCGTCACCACCGTCATCGAGGATCATGTTCGGCTCGGTGCCCGGCCACGTCATGATCTGCTCGGTGCACCACCAGTACTCCTCGAGCGTCTCGCCCTTCCACGCGAACACCGGCACGCCGCGGGGCTCCTCCGGGGTGCCCTCGGGCCCCACCACCACGGCGGCGGCGGCCTCGTCCTGGGTCGAGAAGATGTTGCAGGAGGCCCAGCGGACCTCGGCACCGAGCGCGGTGAGCGTCTCGATCAGCACCGCGGTCTGGACCGTCATGTGGATCGACCCCGCGATCCGCGCACCGGCCAGGGGCTGCTCGGCCGCGTACTCCTCACGCAACGCCATCAGGCCGGGCATCTCGTGCTCGGCCAGACGGATCTGCTTGCGCCCCGCCTCCGCCAGCGACAAATCCGCCACCTTGAACTCGACACCGTTGACGGACTGAACCTGCAGATCAGCGGACATGTTCTTCGACCAGCTCCTCGTTGACTCTCGAAAGATCTCCGCCCCACACTAGCGGCAGGGCCTCTGGGTGCGTCGGTCCCGTCACCGGCCGCCGACGCGGGTGCGGAACACGGTCGCCCCGTCGAGACCGTGCAGACACACACGCCGTGCCGAGGCCGGCACCCATACGGCGCGTCCCGGCCGGAGCACCTCCCCCACACCGTCCTCGTCGACCCGCGCCTCGCCCGAGGTGCACAGCAGGACCTCCGGCCCGTCGGGTCGCCAGGTCACGGGCCGATCGGCCGGAAGGTCGATGCGCGAGAGGGCGAAGTCCGGTTCGGGCGTGGGGTAGTCGACCTCGCCGGGGATGCCGCGGTCGGCGGGGACCGCGTCGACGGTGGGGTCGGCGAGCGGGCCGAACTCCAGCACGCGCATCAACTCGGGCACGTCGACGTGTTTGGGCGTCAGCCCGCCACGCAGCACGTTGTCGGAGTTGGCCATGACCTCCACCCCGACACCGCGCAGATAGGCGTGCAGCTGGCCGGGTCCCAGGTACACGGCCTGGCCCGGCTGGAGGACCACCCGGTTGAGCAGCAGGACGCCCAGTACGCCGGGGTCGGTCGGATAGCGTTCGGCGAGCTCCGCGACGGTCGTGGCGACCGCGGACCACGGTCCGTCGACGCCGTTCACCGTCAGGTAGGACACGGCCCGGGTCACGAGGTCGGACACGACGTCGGCCAGCACGACGTGGGGCATCGTGACGAACGTCGTGAACACCGCACGCAGCCCCTCTGCGTCGGGCTGCCCGGCGAGCATGTCCCGGTAGGGCCGCAGCGAGTCCACGTCGAACGCGTCGAGCAGGGCGATCGTCCGCTCGACCGGGCGGAATCCCACCAGCGCGTGGAACTCGGTCAGGGCGACCAGGATCTCGGGCTTGTGGTTGGCGTCGCGGTAGTTCCGGTCGGCGGCGTCGACGGCGATCCCCCGGGCGTCCTCCGCGGCGTAACCCTCGCGCGCCTTCTCCGGTGACGGGTGTGCCTGCAGGGACAGCGCCTGCTCGGCCGAGAGCAGCTTCACGAGGAACGGCAGCCCGCCGCCGTGCTCGGCCAGGACGCGGGCGCCCAGTTCCCTCTCGGGGTCGTCGGCGATGCGTGCGTCGAGCGCCCGCCCGTCAGCACACAG
>NZ_JAALDU010000410.1 GCF_014145015.1 Dietzia sp. E1
TCGAGCCGGGCCCGGTGGAGGCCGCCGTCCTGCGGGGAGCCCTGGCGCGGGCGGTGCAGTGCGTGGGCGCCGCCGAGGGGATGCTCGACTCGGCCGTCGCGCACACCACCGAGCGGACCCAGTTCGGCCGGCCACTGGCCCGGTTCCAGTCGGTGCAGAACCTCGTCGTCGACATCGCCGCGGACACCGTCCTCGCCCGGGCGGCGGCCGATCAGGCCGTCGCCGACGCACTGACCACCGACCTCGCCGGTCCGCTGTCCGGGTTCCGGGTGGCCGTCGCGCGCAGCGTCGTCTCCCAGGCGCTCGCCGTGGCCGTCCGCAACGCCCACCAGGTCCACGGGGCGATCGGGACGACCCACGAACACACGCTGCACCGCCTGACCCTGCCCGCGCTGCAGTGGCGAGGGGAGTTCGGCTCGGCCGCCTTCTGGGAGTCGCTGCTCGCCGACGTGGCGGTCGCCGGAGGCATGGACGGCGCGTGGCCCCTGATCGTCGAGGGCGCCGCGGTCGAGGGCGCCGCCGCCGCGTGGCTCGACCGCGTGACGGGAGCCTGAGCCGTGACCGACATGCCGCGCACCGGCGCGCTCACCGACATCCGGGTGGTGGACCTGTCCCGCGTCCTCGCCGGGCCCCTGTGCGGGCAGATGCTCGCCGATCACGGCGCCGACGTCGTCAAGGTCGAACCGCCGGACGGCGACGAGACCCGTGGGTGGGGGCCGCCGTTCGTGCGGGAGGACCACAGCGCCTACTTCGACGGTCTCAACCGCAACAAGCGCAACGTGAGCATCGATCTGCGCAGCGAGGACGGGCAGGCTCTGCTGTGGCGGATGCTCGAGGGTGCGGACGTGGTGATCGAGAACTTCAAAGCCGGGACCCTCGAGCGGTGGGGGCTGGCGGACGACGTGATCGCCGACCGGTTCCCGCGGCTCATCCACTGCCGCATCACCGGGTACGGCGTCGACGGTCCTCTGGGCGGGGCGCCGGGCTACGACGCCGTCCTGCAGGCGCTGTCCGGCCTGATGAGCGTCAACGGCGAGCCCGACGGCCCGGCGATGCGGATCGGCATCCCGCTCGTGGACATCGTCACCAGCCTCAACGCGATGAACGGCATCCTCCTCGCGCTGCACGCCCGGCAGACGACCGGGCGCGGCCAGTTGATCGATCTCGCGCTGCTCGACAACGCCGTGTCGATCCTGCACCCGCACGCCGGGAAGTGGTTCGCGAGCGGCGTGCAGCCCGTCCGGACCGGCGTGGCACACCCGACGATCTGCCCGTACGAGACCTTCGCATGCGTGGACGGGCCCTTCTTCATCGGGGCCGGCAACGACCGCCAGTTCCGTTCCCTCGCGGCTGCGCTGGGCGCGCCCGATCTCGCCGACGACCCCCGTTTCCACACCAACGCCGATCGGCTCGCGCACGCGGAGGAACTCCGGGAACTCCTCGGGGACCTCGTCGGCTCGATCGGCCGAGAGGACCTCGCGGACCGGCTGCGCGCCGCGGGAGTGCCCTCCGGGGCGGTCAACCAGGTCGGCGAGGCGCTCGAGATGCCGCAGGTCCTGCACCGCGAGATGGTGGTCGAGCGGGAGGGTTACCGCAGCGTCGGGATACCGGTGAAGATGTCCGGGACGCCCGGGTCCGTCCGCTTCGGCCCACGCCCTCGCGGGGCGGACACCGACGAGGTGCTCGCCGGGTTCGGGATCGGCCCGGCGGAGGTGGCCCGCCTGCGTGCCGCGGGCGTGGTGAGCGGCGGGGACGGCCGCCCCTGACCCCGCCCCTGACCCCGGCGGACGGCGCGCCTGAACCCGCGATCTCGGTACCCTCGGAACCAGTACCGAGAAAGGTCGTGTCGTGGAATTCCTCCTCATCGCCGCAGTGATCGCGGTGGCCGTCGCTGTGATCTCCCGCAGCCAGAACAAGGGCCAGACGCAGCTGGAGGCACACCACAACCGTCATCTCGAGGACTACCGCGCCGAGGCGTCCCGCTGGATCGAGCGGCTCGGCGGCCAAGTGTTCAATCTCGACGGCACGGACGAGGCGTCCAAGCAGGCGATGGCCGACGCCTCCGAGCGCTACACCGCCGCCGTCGCGGAGCTGGAGAAGGCGCGCACGCCCGTGCAGGCGCAGCTGGCCAAGGACACCGCGTTGGAAGGCCTGTACTACGTGCGCGCCGCACGCTCGGCGATGGGCCTCGACCCCGGACCCGAGCTGCCGCCGACCCCCGGCCAGGACCGCGCCGGCCGGGTAACCGAGGACCGCGAGGTCGAGATCGAGGGCCGGAAGATGAAGGCAGCCACCGACCCGAGCGACGAGACCCCGCACTACTACCCGGGTGGCGTCGTGGCTGGTCGCCCGGTGCCCGCGGGCTGGTACTCGGAGCCCTGGTGGGCGTCCGCGCTGGCCACGGGCGTGTGGATGATGGGCTCGATGATGATGTTCAACATGATGTTCGCCGGCATGGCGGGCGTCGGCTACTCCGGTGAGGACTTCGCGGCCGGGGTCGGCGAGGGCGGCGAGGACGTCAGCGACCTCGGCGGCGGCGACGGCGGCGACGGCGAGGGCTTCTTCGACGGCGGCCTGTTCGGTGGCGACGGTGGCGAGGGCGGGGACGCCGGCGGCGACGGCGGCGGCTTCTTCGACGGCGGGCTCTTCGGCGGGGACGGTG
>NZ_JAALDU010000411.1 GCF_014145015.1 Dietzia sp. E1
CGCGGGGGCCAGGGGTACGGAACCCCGGCGCGCGCCGGTCACCGCGCGAGCCTCAGGCCGGCGGCCGCCCACCGCGACGCGGCGGGGAAGAAGTTGCGGTACGTGTGGCGCGCGTGGCCGGCGGGCGTGAGGGCGCTGCCACCGCGCAGGACGTGCTGGTCGGACATGAACTTGCCGTTGTACTCGCCGGCCACGCCCTCCTCGGTGACGAAGCCGGGGTACGGCAGGTAGGCGCTCGAGGTCCACTCCCACACGCCGCCGATCGTGCGCTCGGCGACGGCCCGCGGGTGGCACCGGTCGGGGTCGAGCTCGTCGCGGATCTCCCAGCCGGTGGTGGCGACCTCCCACTCGAACTCGGTGGGTAACCGCGCCCCGGCCCAGCGCGCGTAGGCGTCGGCCTCGTAGAACGACACGTGGAGGACGGGCTCGGCGTCGACGACCGGCCGCCGCCCGCTGAGCGTGAAGGTGGTCCACTCGCCCTCGACGGCGCTGGCGGCGTCGGAGCGCGCGTCGCCCGTGCCGTCCTCGCGCCGCCAGTACCCGGGCGCGTCCCAGCCCTCGGCCTGCACGGTCGCCCACCCGTCCGACAGCCAGAACTCGGGACGGGAGTAGCCGCCGTCGGCCATGAAGCGCTTCCACTCGCCGACGGTCACCTGACGCGTGGCGACCTCGCCGCCCGGGATCCACACGCGGTGGCGGGGCCGTTCGTTGTCGTAGGAGAACCCCCCGGACGGTGCGTGGCCGTCGAGTGCGTGGCCGTAGGGTCCGTCGCCGCCCGTGGGATCGGGCGCGCCGATCTGCGCGACACCCTCGACGACGGCGAGCCAGTCCGTCTCCCCCGGCGCCGCCGCGGCCGGGTCGGCGGGCCTGTCGACGTACACGGGATCGGTCGGGTTGTGAGAGAACAGGTGCTTGATATCCATGAGCAGCAGTTCCTGGTGCTGCTGCTCGTGGTGACAGCCCAGCTCAAGCAGCTCGAGGCCGCGCTCGTCGACGTCGCCCGCCTCGAGCGCCGCGACCACCGCCTCGTCGACCCGCGCCCGGAAGTCGGCGATCTCCGCGACCGACGGCCGCGTGATGAGTCCGCGCTCGGGGCGCGGCTGCCGGGGCCCGACCGCCTCGTAATAGGAGTTGAACAGGAAGCGGAACACCGGCTCCGGCGAGGAGTACCCGGGCACCCGACCCAGCACGAACTCCTCGAAGAACCAGGTCGTGTGCGCCCGGTGCCACGCCGCGGGGCTGGCGGCGGTCATGGACTGGGGGATCTGGTCCTCGGCATTGAGCCGGGACGCGAGCAGATCCGTGAGGCCTCGGACCCGCAGAAATCTCTCGACGGTACTCCCCGTGCGCGGAGCGGTGCTGACGGAGCCGACTGTCATGGGATCCCCCGAGGTTCGTGGTCGACGGCAGGCGGTCTGGGACGGGGACCGGTCGGCCCCCGGCGTTTCCGCCACCCTAGCCACGGCCTCCGACACCGCCCACCGATTCGCTAGACGAACGGGATGCCGGCCGCCGTCCCGCCGCGTTCGGCGGCGGCGTCTCGGCGCGCGGCGTCTCGGCGCGCGGCGGCGACGTTGCGGCGCTCGTGCTCCAGCAGCCGCAGTCGGTACTCCGGGCAGTTGCCCATACCGCCGTCGGCGCGGATCACGCGGTGCACGGGGATGACGAACGGCACCGGCACGATGCTGCACAACCGGCCCACCCGCCGGGCGTTGCGGGGCCGGCCGGCGTCCACGCTGATCTGCCCGTAGGTGGACGTCTCGCCATACGGGATGCGCTGGATCTCGCGGTAGACCTCCCGCGAGAACTCGTCGTGGACCCCCGCGGCGGCCCAGTCGAGCGGGACGTCGAAGCCGCGTAGCTCCCCGGCCAGGTAGGCCCTCACCTGACCCGCGAGGCGGTCCAGATGCCCACCCGCGCCGCCGGACCCTCGGTCGAGGTCCTCGTCGTCGTCCTCTCCCCCGCCCTCACCGTGTGTCACGTCGAACCACGCGTCGGCGGCGTGGAGTTCGCTCTCGTCGACCTGCTGCAGACGTGACACTCCCACGGCCGTGGCCTCGACGATCATGAGGCCGGCCGGGGTCTCGAGCAGCCGCGCGGCGACGCCGGGCGTCCGGGCCGCGCGCACGCTCACACCACGCTCGGACGGTCCGGGTTGGTGACGTCGGCGTCGGCGGTGTCGAGCTTCTCGAACAGGGCGTCGGCACCGTCGCGACCGATCGCGGACATCTCCGCGGTGGTGATGGGCACGGCCTGCAGGCGCGTGAGCAGCGGGCCGGTGCCGTCGGGGCCGCCGGTCTCGTCGACGACCTGCAGTTCCGGCCACAGGAACGGCGGTGTGAGGACGAGGTGCTCGCAGCGGCGCCCGGGGTCGACCAAGCCGACCGCGTTGGGGATCACCGCGCCGGGCGCGACGTGGATGGAGCCGGTGGCCACCGCCAGCGCGCACGCGTCGAGCACGTCGGCCATCGCGCGGTGCCCGGTGCGACCGACCGTGACGAACTCACTGCGGATCTGGCGCCCCTCGGGCGTGGTCACGTTGGTGGGCAGCTCCCGCGCGCCGATGGTGGCGTAGGTGGAGAAGCCGACGGCGGGGACGTTGTCGACGACGACGATGTCGCAATGCCATTCGGTGGTCTTCCCCTCCTCGTCCGGCTCGGTCTCGTGCGGGTATCGCAGGACGCGGACCTTGTCCTTGCCGCCGAGGATGCCCTCGAGGCCGGAGAGATCGGCCGTGCCCGGGCCGGGAAGGGTGTTCTCGTCGCTCATACAAGTGCTCGCAGACGTGGTTCGAGGTCGGCCTTGAACAGATCGAGGAAGCGCTTCTGGTCGTGACCGGGCGCGTGGAAGACCAGGTGGTTGAGACCCGCGTCGACGTACTGTTTGACCTGCTCGACGGCGTCGTCCGGGTCCGAGGCGACGATCCAGCGCTTGGCGACCTGCTCGATCGGCAGCTCGTCGGCCAGACGCTCCATCTCGCGCGGCGAGTCCACCGAGTGCTTCTGCTCCGGCGTCAGACTCAGCGGCGCCCAGAAGCGGCAGTTCTCGAGGGCCTTCTCCGGGTCGGGGTCGTAGCTGATCTTGATCTCGATCATCCGGTCGATCGTCGAGGAGTCACGCTCGTTGATCCGCGCGCCCTCCTCCACCGCGGGCAGGAGCTTCTCCGTGTAGAGCTCCATGCCCTTGCCGGAGGTGCAGATGAAGCCGTCGCCGACGCGGCCGGCGTACTTGGCCACGACCGGGCCACCCGCGGCGATGTAGACCGGCACGCCGCCCTCGGGAACGTCATAGAGGAACGCGTCCTTGGTGGAGTAGAAGTCGCCGGAGAAGCTGGTGGTCTCGCCCGTCCAGAGCTCACGCATGAGGCGGACGGACTCCCGCAGACGCGCGAAGCGCTCCTTGAACTCCGGCCACTCGCCCTGGTGGCCCGTGGCGATCTCATTGAGCGCCTCACCGGTGCCCACGCCGAGGAAGACGCGTCCCGGGTAGAGGCACGCCATGGTGGCGAACGCCTGGGCCAGCACGGCGGGGTTGTAGCGGAACGTCGGGGTGAGCACCGAGGTGCCCAGCTGCAGGCGCTCCGTCCGCTCCCCCACGGCCGTGAGCCAGGCCAGGGAGAACGGGGCGTGGCCGCCGTCGTGGCGCCAGGGCTGGAAATGGTCGGAGACCGTGGCCGAGTCCATCCCCGCCTGCTCCGCCATCACCGCGAACTCCACGAGGTCACGCGGCCCGAACTGCTCGGCTGAGGCCTTGTATCCGAGCTTGAGGGAGGGGGTGTCGGGCATCGGCTTCTCCTGCGTCTAGGCGTGTGGCCGGGTTCGTTTTGACGTCCAGTCCGTCGCGCGGGCCACTGGGCCGAGTATGCCAGTGGCCTACGACACTCGTAGCGACCTGTCCCCACCTCAGCGTCCGGACATCACTCCGGCATGAGAAGGCTCCGCAGACCACCCCGAAAGGGGGCCGAGGAAGATGATGCGTCCACCAACCAGAAAGCTGAGCTTAGGCTGAGTGCATCCCACTCACATTGACCCAGGAGCCCCCTCATGGCGAACCCCCCGTCGCGCCCCGCCCGATCCCGTCGGACCCGAGCCGTCCTCGCCGGGGGGTCGGTCCTCGGCATCGGGGCCGTCGTCACGCTCGCGGCCTGGACCGATGACAACTGGGCCGGATCGACGTTCTCCGGGGGCACGTTCGCCGTCGAATCCAGCGCCAGCGGCATCGAG
>NZ_JAALDU010000412.1 GCF_014145015.1 Dietzia sp. E1
CGCCTCCGGCGAACCGGAGGCGGGCCCTCGGGGGGTGCGTGAGTACTCACACGGTCGACTCAGCCCTGGCGGGCCTTGAACCGGGGGTCCTTCTTGTTGATCACGTAGGTCTTGCCGCGACGACGGACAACCTGGGCGCCCGGCTTGTTCTTCAGCGACCGAAGGGACTTGCGGACCTTCATGTGGCGCTCCTTAGGCTCTCGGGGCGGCCGCGATGGCCGCCGACACGACTGGGAATCACTGTGCGACACGTCCGGCCACGGGGTCGGATGTACGACACACAACTGGTCCATCGTAACGGACCACCCGGCAAGAACTCCAACCGACGAGGGACCGCACCACGGACCGCGCACTGATGTCACGTGGACGTCACACGCGGTTCCTAAGCTGAGCGCATGAACCAAACGCCACCCGACTCCAGTGCGCTGCGCGCCTCCATCATCGCCGAACTCGGCGTGCGGCCCGACATCGACCCCGCCGAGGAGGTCGAGACGCGGGTCGCCTTCCTCGTCGACTACCTGCGCTCCACACCCGCCTCCGGCTTCGTCCTGGGGATCAGCGGCGGTCAGGACTCGACGCTCGCGGGGCGACTGTGTCAGCTCGCGGCCGAGCGCCTCCGCGAGGAGGGGATGGAACAGGCCCGGTTCGTCGCGATGCGCCTTCCGTACGGCGTACAGGCCGACGAGGCCGACGCGCAGATCGCACTCGAGTTCATCCGCCCGGACGCGTGCCTGACGGTGGATGTCCGTGCAGCGTCCGACGCCGCCGCCGAGGCCGCCTCCACGGCCCTTGCGGCACTCCCCGACCAGGCGGGTCCGCTCCGGGACTTCGTCCGTGGCAATGTCAAGGCGCGTGAGCGGATGATCGCCCAGTACGCCGTGGCCGGGCAGGTGAACCACCTCGTCGTCGGCACCGATCACGCCGCCGAGGCGGTGACCGGCTTCTTCACAAAGTACGGCGACGGCGGCGTCGACCTGACCCCCCTGACCGGTCTCACCAAGCGCCAGGGCGCCGCGCTCCTGCGCCACCTCGGCGCGCCCGAGTCCACCTGGCGCAAGGTCCCCACCGCCGACCTGGAGGACGACAGGCCCGGCTTACCCGACGAGGTCGCGCTCGGCGTCACCTACGCGCAGATCGACGACTACCTCGAGGGGCGCGAGGGTGTCCCGACCGACGCCGCCGCCCGCATCGAGTCCCTGTTCCTCGGCTCACGGCACAAGCGCACCGCCCCCGCCACGCCGCTCGACACGTGGTGGCGCTGACCGGCTCAGTGCCGCTGATCGCTCAGCCCAGCAGCGACCACACCGTCTCCAGCGCCTCCGCCGTGCCGGGCACGTCGAAGGCCTGCGAGGTGAACACCGCCGCGGACCGGCCGGCACGGCGGTCGACGTAGCCGATCGTGCCCAGTCCCCCGGCCCAGCCCACCGTCCCGTCGGGGCGGACCTCGACCTGGAACCCGTAACCACATCCGGGCTCCAGGAACCCCTCGGCGGAGGCCCGCTGGCGCTCGGTGAGGTGGTCGGAGGTCATCAACCGCGCGCTCTCCGCGCCGATGAGCGGACCGCCGTCGACGAGTACGTCCAGGATCGCCAGGTAGTCGTGCACCGTCCCGGCGAGCCCGCAGGCGAGGGAGTCGAACACCGGCCGGGCCGTGAGCCTGGCCGAGGTGTTCACCGGCGCCACCCGGCCGTCGGGCCCGAGTCCGTACGTGACGACCAGTCGGTCCGGATCGGCCGTGAACCCGGTGTCGGTCAGACCGAGGGGCCCGGTGACGTGTTCGGCGACCAGCTCCCCCACCGACGCGCCTGTGGCGCGGGCGAGAAGGACTCCGAGGATGTCACTGCACGTGTGGTACCACCACCCGCCGCCCGGCTGTCCGGCGAACGGGAGCTCGGCGAGCCTGCGCAGGTACTCCCCCGGCGGGACGGCCGGTGCGTACGGGCCGGGCGCGACCCCTCTGACGGCCATGGCCTCGCCCAGGTCGGGGTTGCGTACCGGCCACCCGACGCCGGCGGTCATCGTGAGCAGGTCCCGGACCGTGACAGGTCTTTCAGCCGGTACCGTCCGGTCCAGCAGCCCGTCGGGTTCGGCCAGCACCCGCGGCCGTGCGAGCTCGGGCAGCTGCGCGTCCACCGGATCGTCGAGGGCGATCACGCCACGCTCCACCAGCCGCATCGTGAGGATGCCCGCGATCGGTTTGGTGTTGGAGGACAGCGGGAACACCGCATCCTCGCGCATTGGGGACCCGCCCATGGACCGCGTACCGCCCGCGGCGAGACGTGTGTGTCCGTCCTGCCGGACGCCGCAGACGTACCCGATCAGTCGGCCGGCGTCGACGAGCTCGTCGAGCACGGCGGCGATCTCCCGCGGCTCCGCCATGTACCGACCCTACGTCCGCACGAACCGCCGCGGAAGACGGCGAAATGACGAGATCCCGGGCGGTCGTCTCCGACCTCCCGGGATCTCGTCCTCGGTGGAGCTAAGGGGACTCGAACCCCTGACCCCCACACTGCCAGTGTGGTGCGCTACCAGCTGCGCCATAGCCCCGTATCCATTTCTCTGCCGTTCCCCTCTCGGTGACCGGCCCGACTTAAGTTACACCACCACGGTCCGGCCTTCCAAATCGGCCCCGGCCCCGCCGGAAAAGGCGAGGCCGGGCACGAAAACGGTGGGCGCGTGGCCCGCGAGACCGCAGAGGATCAGGCGACGATCTCCTGCAGCCAGGCGGCGTTCGCGAGGTCCACGACCTCACCTTCGAACGCGACGGTCGGGGTCGACACGCGATCGGTGATCTCCCGGATGGTCTGCTGGGCGTTGTCCGCACTGTCGGAGGCCTTGTCCATGCCGCCGTTAGTCTCCACGTTGCCGATGCACTCGACCGTGTCCGGGTTCGCACCGGCCTCCTCGGCGATCCCGGCGAGTTCCTGCGCCGAGAGGTCGCCGCCACCCTCGGCGGGCTGCTGGGCGAAGAAGGCGTTCTTGACGTCGAAGAACACGGGCAGGGAGTCCTTCGCCGCGACGCACTGGACGGCCGCCAGGGCGCGCGTGGAGTACTCGCCCGACCCCGACTGGCCGTTGAGGAAGTTGAGGGTGTGGAACTCGACCCGCAGATCCCCGGCCTCGACGGCCTCGGAGATGGACTCGCCGTACTGCGCCTCGAAAGAGCCGCAGGCGGGGCACATGTAGTCCTCCCAGACCTGGATGGTCGGGGCGTCCTGCTGCCCCACGATCACCACGCCGGTGTCCGTGATCTCGATCTGCTCGTCGGCGGTCTCACCGAACGTGATGGGGTTGGCCTCGCCGCCCCTCTGGGCCATCCAGACCACTCCACCGAGGACTACCACCGCGACCGCGATGAGCGCGACGACGGTGATGATCATCCCGTTGTTGGACTTGGTCTGCAGCACTTTGGTGCTCTTGTTGGGCTTGGCGTTCACGTGTCCGCGGGCCTTTCTCTACTGGGAGACCGTCGACCCCTTCCGGGTGACCGGCACTAGGGAAAGGGTACCGAAGCCTTGGTCACCGACCCCCTGGGTGCACGTGCGCCGGCACCGTCAGCGATACAGACGAAGCTCTTGTGGTGTCGAACACGTGGACGTAGACTAGAACACGTATTCGAGACAAGTCGCGGCGCGGCCGCACGGTCGATCACGGGGGGTGGGGCATGGACGGCGATCCCGAGCGC
>NZ_JAALDU010000413.1 GCF_014145015.1 Dietzia sp. E1
GGGCGCGGTCGCTGACCTCGGTGGCGTGCGCGAGCGCGGCGAACTTCCCGGGCATCGTGACCGAGTAGCCGATCCGGTGGGCCGGTGAGGAGTCCACCAGCGACGGCAGGCGCTCGGCGTCGCAGTCGATGCGCTCGTAGGTCCAGTCGTGGAGGCCGAGAGCGCGGTAGGCGGCGCCGTGCAGGACAGGCGAGAGAGAGTGGTCCACCGGGTGCCCGAGTACGGCCGCCGACCGCGGCCCGGCGCCGGCGGACAAGGGATCAGCGTCCACTTGCCAGAACCCCGTTGGCGATCGCCTCGCTCTGGTTGCGTTCGTGCTCCGGGTACTCGTCGGCGAAGCGGGTGGTCCCCTGCATGTCCACCGTGACGAAGTACTTCCACTGTCCGTCGGCCGGGTTCTCCATGGCGCGGAGCGCCTCGAGTCCGGGTGAGCCGATGGGCCCGTAGGGGAGGCCGTCCATGGCGTAGGTGTTCCACGGGGTCCGGGCGGCCCGGTCGGCGTCAGTGGTGGCGATCTCCTGATCGGCGAGAGCGTAGTTCACGGTGGAGTCGAACTGCAGCCGCATGGGTTCGGCGAGGCGGTTGAGGATGACCCGGGCGACCTTGTCGAAGTCCTGCGGCAGCCCCTCCTTCTCCACCAGGGAGGCCGCGGTGACCACCTGGTACGGGGTCAGGCCGATCCGCTGGGCCGCCGGGACCAGACCGGTCTCGTCATAGGCGGCGGTGGAGGTCTCGATGAGGTGCCGCAGGATGTCGACGGGCTCGGAGCGGGGGTCGATGGTGTGGACGCCCGGCCGGATGAGGCCCTCGAGTCGACGCACCGGGTCCGGGGCGGCCCGGACCTCGTTGATCGCCCAGTCGGGGACGCCCAGCACCGCGGGGTCGGCCTGGGCGGCGGCGTCCACGATCTCCTGGGGCTGTCGACACGCCGGGGCCTCGTCCGGCGCGTCGAGGTCGCGCAGGCAGGTGGCGTCGGCGATCAGGGTGAAGATCCCCTTCTCGGTGCCGCCGCCCACGACGACCGTGTCCAGGAGCCGACCGCCGGGCTTGACGTCGACCATCCCGACGCGGTTCCGCGGATCCGACAGCGCTTCGACGGCGGCGGCCGCGCTCATCTCCTGACGCACCTGGTAGAAGCCGGGTTGAATGCCCTCGACAGGTGTGCCGGCCGCGGCGCCGGTGAAGGCCCGGGTACTGGCGACCGTGCCGATCTCGTAGAGGCGGTCCCCCACGACGCCCAGGGTGTCGCCGGGCTCGACGTGCAGCAGAGCGTTGCCGCTGCCCTCTCCCTCGTGGTCGGGAGCGGCGGCGACCTCGGTGTTGAGATTGCGGTAGACCATGAAGCCGAAGGCGAGGACCACCCCGATCACGGCCGCCAGGAGGAGGAACCTGGTGGTGCCGCTCGTGCGTGAGCGTCCTCGTGCCGCAGACATGGTGCTCCTCGGTCAGGGTTGAAGGGGAGCTGCCCGGCGGACAGCATCGTGCTCGGCCGCAGTTTATCCATCCACGCCGGTCGGCGCGTCGCTCATCGGCGGGCATGCCGCGAGTCGATCCAGGCCTGGAGGAGGACCACGGCGGCGGCCTGGTCGATCACGTCGCGCTGCTTACGCGTGTTGCGGCCGGCCCCGTGGAGGGCCGCGCCGGCGGTGACGGTGGTCAGCCTCTCGTCGACGAGTTCCACCGGCACTTCCGGGGAAGCGGTGGTCAGCGCGTCGGCGAACGACCGGGCCATGGCGGTCGAGGCGGTCTCGCGCCCCTTGAGGGAGGTGGGTAGCCCCACGACCACGCCGACGGCGTCGTACTCGGCGATCAGCTCGCCGAGCCGCCGGAGCTCGGCGGCCCACCCGGGGTCGCCGTCGACCACGCGGATGGTCTCGACCGGGGTGGCCAGGATCCCGTCTGGGTCGCAGGAGGCCACGCCGATGCGGGCGGTGCCCACGTCCAGGCCGAGCCGGCGCCCGCGGGTCCAGGCCGCGCCGGTGGCC
>NZ_JAALDU010000414.1 GCF_014145015.1 Dietzia sp. E1
TCACACTTTCAGGTGAGTGGGCGAGGGGAGAGGCGCCATGGCCGGAATACTCGTAGTGGAGTCGCTGTGGGGGAACACCGAGCGGCTCGGTCGGGAGATCGCGGCCGCGTTCGGCGCGGACATGCAGGTCGTCGACGCGGTGTCCGCGCCGGACAAGCTCGCCAACGAGGTCGACTTCCTCATCGTTGGCGGCCCTACCCACGCCTTCACCATGTCGACTGCGGCGACACGCGAATCGGCTACGCAGCAGGGCGCCCCGTCCATCCCGGAGCGCGGCATTCGCGAGTGGATCGAGTCGGTGCAGCCGCCCAGACGCGCGGTGCCGGTGGCGACGTTCGATACGCGTGTGGTCAAGCCCCGCCTGCCCGGTTCGGCGGCCAAGAAGGCCATGAAGAAGCTGGTTGCGCGCGGCTTCCGCCCGGCCGCCAAGCCCGAGACCTTCGGCGTCCACGGCTACGGAGGCCCTATCGCGGACGGCGAGGTGGAGCGGGCGCGCGCGTGGGGAGCGGAGCTGGCGGCGCTCGGCCCTCTCGACTGACTTCAGCGCCGCCCACCATCGCGCCGCGAGGCGACCACCGACGGCGCGATCCCGAGTAGCGCGAACACCAGGATGAGCTGGAGCGTGCCGGTGGCGAAGTAGATGCCGTGCAGCGCCGAGAACCCGCCCATCACCGCGAGCTCGACGAAGATCCAGATAATCATGGCGAAACCGGCGAACGCCGCCCAGAACAGAGCGGCGGCGGCCCGGCGCACCTCGGTGATCACGGCGAGCAGCTGGGTTCCGCCGATCACCACGATGAGCAGCATCGCCGGCCAGACGTAGCTGGTGAACCCCGAGCCGGCGATGACGTCGATCGGGATGCCCATAGACCCGGGCGTGAGCAGCCCGATGCCGCCGCCGATCGCTGACAGCGCGTTGAATCCGCCGATGCCGATCAGCGCGCCACGCACCAGCCGGGCGGGGATCCACGGGTCCGTCTCGGTCATGGCGCGATGGTATCCACCGCGTCCCCGTCCGTCTGGTGGTTGAGGTCGGCGCGCGGGGGAGAGGCGCCGCCGACGACGACGACAACGCCCGCCGCCGCCCCACCGCGCCTCTACCGGGACTTCGAGTCGCACTACCACCCGGGTGATCGCGACCCCGCCGCTTTCTCTTCCATCGGGAAGGCACGTCCGGACGGGTGCCGAGTTCGGTGAATCGCGCGACAGTGTGCTCTGTGTCACTTAGTTTTCTGAGTAGCTGACACCCGTCACTTATCTCGTGTTCGCGCCCGACTCCCACCCCTCAGGAGAACCGATGAGACGCATCCCCACCGCCGCCGCTGCACTGGCGATCACCGCGCTCGCGCTGTCCGCGTGCGATTCGAGCGAGGCCGATCCCGCTGCGGCTGCCGATCAGGACACGCTGGCGATGCCCGCCGACGACGCCCGGTGTACCGAGGACAAGGCCGGCGGCACGATCACCATGGGCACGTATGTCATGCTGCCGTCGTTCTCGCCCGGTCAGGGGCAGGTGGGCGTGCGGGGCGGCGCGGAGTCGGCGGCCGTCTACGACCGGCTCGTGCGCTGGGACACCCGCACCGAGACGTTCGAGCCGAAGCTCGCCGAGTCACTCGAGAGCTCCGAGGATCACACGGTGTGGACGTTGACGCTGCGAGAGGGCGTGACGTTCTCCAACGGCGACCCGCTCACCGCCCAGGACGTGGCCTTCACCATGGGCCTGCACAAGGACCCGGCCACGCGCTCGACGGCCATGACCGACGTCCAGCAGATCGAGCAGACGCGGGTGATCGACCCGCTGACCGTCGAGTTCACGCTCGCCGAGCCGTGGTCCGCGTTCCCGGTCCTGCTCGCCGGGTCGGCGGGCGAGGTGATCCCCGAGAAGGCGTACACCGAGGCGGGCCCGGAGAAGTGGGCCCGCGAGCCGGTGGGCGCCGGGGCGTTCACGCTCGCCAGCTACACGCCCAATCAGGAGATGGTGCTGGAGCCGAATCCCGACTACTACGGCGGCCCGGTGTGCCCCACGCTGAGGTTCATCCAGATCCCGGGCTCGCAGTCCACGCTCGAGGCGTTCCAGAACAACGAGGTGGAGGTCGCGTTCCTGCGCGGGTCCAAGTTCGCGGACATGGCCCGCGAGGCGGGTGCGCAGGGCTACGAGGAGATCACCAGCGCCGGTCGGCTGGTCTACATGAACAACGGGGCCGCGGGCTACGACGGGATCCTCACTGATCAGCGCGCACGCCAGGCCGTGACGCATGCGATCGACAGGGAGCTGCTGCTCGGCCGGCTGGGCGACGACCCGGCCCAGGCCACGTCCGCGCTACTGGCCGACTCGTCCCGCTTCTTCGACGGGCAAGAGGGGCCCGCGCTGGACGTCGAGCGTGCGACCGAGCTGGTCACCGAGCTCAAGCAGGAGACCGGCTGGGACGGCTCACTCACGCTGCTGGTGTCGGACGTGCCGGAGAACCGCGAGGCGGGGATCGTCATCAAGGCGATGCTCGACGCCGTCGGCTTCGATGTGACCGTGGAGGTCGCGCCGGCCTCGGCGGCGAGCGCGCGTCAGTTCACGGGCGACTACGAGATGGCCATCGGCGGCCTGGCTACCTCCGACGCCGACCCGGCTTCCACGCTGGCGAGTTCGCTCATGCCGGGCGGCGCGCTCAACGTGTCGGGCGTGGACGATCCCGCGTTCGCGGACGCCATCTCCGCGCTCAAGGCCGCCCCGGACGTCGACTCCCAGAAGACGGCCTACGCCGACCTGCAGGAGGTTCATAACGAGGTGGCGCCCTACGCGGTCTTCGGCAACGGCGTCGAGCTGGTGACGATCGGCGAGTCGGTAATGGGCATCAGTCCGACCATCTCCTCGACGATGCTCTTCGACGGCGCGTTCATCGAGGAGTAGGCGACGGCGACGGGGCAGAGCCGACCGCCGGAACTAGCCCGCCCTAGCTGAGTTCGTCCGCCAGCCGTGCGGCGGGGATCCAGTCGATGCCGAACACCCGGGCCACCTCGGAGAACGTCGACGCGTCCGCGTCGGTGCTGGTCGCGGAGGCGATCAGACGGGACAGCATGACCGTGCCCGCTTGTTCCTCGATCGTCCCCGCCGCCGCCAGAAGCGTTATGTGACTATTTTAGAACTGTTGGGTGCTTGCAGATCTGCGTACCCGGCAGGAGCGGTGCCCGCACAGTCGTAGCACCGGGCACGATGGCGACCATGTACCTCATCGGGACCGGGCCGAGTGAGTTGCACGCTCACATCGACCTCGACCGTCGCCTGCAAAACCTCGGACTCCTCGACGGGGCCGAGGCGTCCGTGGTGTCGGCCGCCCAGGAGGACGGGCACTGGTCGGTCGTAGCTGAGATCCGACCCGACACGGAGGGGGAGGGGCAATGACGCCAACTGAGGCGAGGTCACTGGGGCGGGCCATCCGCACCGTTCGTCTGGAAGCCGGGCTGACGCAGCTCAGGCTGGCGCTCGCCGTCGGCGTAAGCGGGAGCCACATGAGCATTTGTGAACGGGGCCAGGTCCCCGCCGCCCGAGGCCGTCCGGCTCACCCTCCGACAATGAACCGCGAGCAGTTCGCAGCCATCGCCGATGCTCTGGGTTGCACCGCTGCGTACATCGCCGACCGCGCAGCCCTGTCGGCCACCACTCGAGTGAGTCTCGGCCTTCAACCGCTCGGCCCCTCCCGCACTCTCGTTGCGGGGATCGCATACGACCTCACCGACGCCGAAGCAGACAGGGCCGCCGACTTCATCTCCGGCCTCATCGCCGCCCGCGACCTGCACTGACAACCGGTGTCGGAGGCCCCGGCTACGGTGCCGGCGTGGAC
>NZ_JAALDU010000415.1 GCF_014145015.1 Dietzia sp. E1
GGCGGTGGCGCCGCCGAGCAGCGCGGCCGCCACCGCGACCGAACCCAGGCGCCGACGCAGCGGCGAACGCCCGGCCCCCGCAGTACGCCCGGCCTCCGTCGGACGCCCGGACCGCGCGGAAGCGAAGTCCAGCTGGGTCACGCCTTGACCCCCAGGCGGGCCAGGACGTCCTTGTTCACGCGGTCGAGCTCGCCGGAGATCGAGGAGTGGATCTCGCGCCGCTGCGCGGTGGGCGTGGTCTCGGCGGTCTCGACGGCCGTGCGCAGGTCGGTCAGGCGCGTGCGGGTGGATGCGACGAAGTCCTTGACCTCCCGCTCGCCACCGCGGCTCGTCTCGAGCTGGTCGAGGGTCCGCTCGAGGCGGACGATCCGCGCACCCAGGGCGGCACCGGGGCCGGTGGCGTTGATGCCGGCGGCCTTGAGGTCGACCCCGCCGGCCTCGGCGGTCTTATCGGAGCTCTGCGCGTTGGACACGACCTTGTAGACCAGCGGCAGCAGCACCGGGGTGGCGACCTTGGCCATGTTCAGCCAGCGCTGCACGTCGTCCTTGTTGAGTTTGGTGCTCTTGAGCTTGTCGAGCTCCATCTCCGCCAGCTGGTACTCGTGCTTGCGGCCGGCGGCGTCGATCTTCTCGGCGAGCTTCCGGTCCTTGGCCAGGATCTTGGCCTCGCGCTTGATGGTCTTGCGCTCCTCCTTGGCGTGGACCTTCTCGGCCTTCCGGTCCCGCTTGGCGGCCTTGCGGTCGAGCTTGTTCTGCTTCTCGGCGCGCTTCTCCTCCCGCTTGGCCTTGCGGTCGGCGTTCTTGCCCTCGAGCTTGGCGCGCTTCTTGGCCTCGGCCAGTTCCACGCGGTGGGCCTCCCTGGCCTGCTTGCGGGTCTCCTTGGCCGCGAGCTTGGCCTCGGTCATGGCGGTGGACTTGAGGGCCGCGGCATGGGCCCGGAGTCCGGCACGCTTGTCGCGGTAGGTCGTCAGCTTGCCCATGGGCGTCGATCCTTCTCTCGTCGCGATCATCAGATCTCCAGCCTAGGCGAATTGCCGGGCACTGAGGACCGGACCGTCGTGCGCTGGGCGGCTGGGCCATGATGGACGGCGATGGAGGACGCCGAGCGCACCGCGGGCCGGGTCCCCGACGCGGCGGTGGCGGGACCGGCGTCGGGGGCCAGATGTCTGCACCGCGTGGCCCGGGAGCGCGACGCCCGGCCGGGGTGGTGGCGGAGCGC
>NZ_JAALDU010000416.1 GCF_014145015.1 Dietzia sp. E1
GCGCCGGGACTGCGCCGGCGGTGGCGGCGGGCGGCCCGGCGTCGGCCTGCGCCGCCGCGGTCGAGGGGACGACGACGAGCGATACCATCGCCAGGACGAGCGCGGAGACGAGATGTTTCACGTGAACCCCTTCGGCGGGCGGCGCGCGCACCCCCGTCGAGGTATGGTGGGCCGCTACGGATATATTTGATTTCGATTATCGGTCAGCGGTGCCCCGTGCGGGTGCTCCTTCTTCTGGAATGAGGTGGCGGACTTGGCCCCCACACGACTCGCTCAGCGTCCGCAGCTCTCCGAGGAGGTCGCCGACCACGTCCGGACCCTCATCATGAGCGGGGAGATCCGGCCCGGCGACTTCATCCGGCTCGACGAGACCGCCGCCACCCTCGGCGTGAGCGTGACCCCCGTTCGCGAGGCACTGCTCACCCTGCGCGGGGAGGGCCTGGTCGATCTCGTGCCCCGCCGCGGCTACCTGGTCTCCCCCATGAGTCGCCAGGACATCGAGGACATCTTCTGGCTGCAGGCCGAACTGTCCAAGCGGATCGTGGACCGGGCCATCACCAGGTACGACGACGCCGCGATCGAGGCCCACGCCCGCCTGATCGACGACTTCGAGGCGGCGTCCGCGGCCGGCCACGCCGACGGCGTCGTGCACGCCCAGTACGCGATCCACCGGTCCATCAACCGGGTCTCCCGCTCGGACAAGCTCTCGCGCTTCCTGTCCAACGCGGCCCGGTACATGCCGTACCTCCTCTACGCCGAGGATCCCGAGTGGCGCGCGGGTGCCCTCGTCGACCACCGGCGCATGCTGCAGGCCCTGCGAGACAAGGACCTCGAGACCGCCCACGACGTGGTGGACGGCGAGTTCGCCAACGGCGCGCGGCTGCTGGTCGCCCACCTCGAGCGGGCCGGCGTGTGGGACGAGGCCCGCGGACCGGAACTCGCCGCCGAGGCCTGAGCACCCGCACCGGCTCCCGCCGCATGACCCGCGGGTCCCGGCGGCGGGCCCGGCGCACGGTCACCCGGCCCCGGACCCACCTCGTCGTCGTCACATCAACGGACGACCCGTCTTCAGCCGCCACTTCAGGTCGAGCAGCAGCACTCGGTAGGTGATGGTGCGCACCGACTCCGGCAGGAGGCCGTTGAGCCGCGCCGTCACCGCGAGGAAGACCTCGAAGCGCCGCTGGTCGCGCGGGCTCCACGGCAGGCCGAGCGCGTCGCGGAACTCGCGGTGCAGGAAGCCCGTGGTCACCCACTTGGCGATCCGGCCGAAGAGCAGCGTCGCGGGCTGGGGCAGCATCCGTAGTTCCGTGAGGCCCACCAGGTGCTCGCGGACGGGCGCGTCGAAGTGCACCCGCGACATGCCCTCCTTCCAGTACTCCTCGAAGTCCGCGCGGCTCGCCGGCCACTGCTCCGGACGCACCTGCAGCGTCGTGCCCAGCGACGGGGCGCTGGCGTAGAAGGCCTCGCGGTCCGTGTCTGTCATCGGGCCGTGCAGCCACTCGAAGACGTCCTCGAACCCGATGTACAGGCAGGCCGCCACCCACATCTGCAGACTGGGATCGAGCGCGCTGTACTTCACGCGGCTCTCCGGCGTCGAGTGCACGCGGCGGTGGATGCGCGTCACCTCGTCGCGGTATACGCGCTTGTCCTCGTCGGTGCCCAACGTCGCCACCGCCAGGTACTGGAACGTGGTGCGCGCCCGCTTGAGGGGTCGCTTGTAGACGTTGCCGGTGTCCACGCGGCTATCCCGCACGCCCCAGCCGACCTCGGGCCTCAACTGCGTGATGACGTTGGCCACGCCGCTCGCGGCGCCGAGCGAGTCGACCGCGTCGGTGAGGGCGGGCGGGGACGAACGCGCCACGGCGGGCGCGGGATTGCGGTGTAGCTCGGTGATCACTACGGCTTCCTCACTCGGCAGTCGGATGGGGCGCGTCGCTGCTCAGACGCCCACGGTGCCGTGCTCGGCGCGCAGCGTGCCCTTGACGACCTTGCCGCTGGCGTTGCGCGGGAGCTCGTCCACGTGGACCAGGTGCTTGGGCAGCTTGAAGCCGGCGAGCTTGTCGCGCAGCCACTCGGTCAGCTCCTCGAGCGTGAGGTCGGCGACGCCCTCCTCCTCGTGCTGCGCGACGACCGCGACGGGGACCTCGCCCCACTTGTCGTCCCGGCGGCCGATGACGGCGACCTCGCGCACCCGCGGGTGCCCGGCGATGACGTTCTCCACCTCGGCGCAGTAGATGTTCTCGCCGCCGGAGATGATCATGTCCTTCTTGCGGTCGACGACGTAGACGAATCCCTCCTCGTCCATCCGCACCAGGTCGCCCGAGTGGAACCAGCCGCCCTCGAACGCCTCGGCCGTCTCCTTGGGCTTGTTCCAGTACCCGGCCATCATGGTGGGGCCGCGGTAGACGATCTCGCCGACCTCGCCCGGACCGACCGGCTCGCCGAACCCGTCGATGACCCGCGCCTGGATGGTGGGGATCACCTTGCCGACGGAGCCGAGCTTGCGGATCGCGTCGTCACCGTCGAGCGCGCAGGTGATGGGGCTCATCTCGGTCTGGCCGAACACCGCGCAGTTGAGCGCGTCCGGGAAGGTCTCCGCCATGGCCCGCAGGATGGTGTCCGTGGACGGGGCGGCGCCCCAGGAGATATTGCGCAGCACCAGGTCACGCGGTCGTGCCTGCTGCTCGGCGCAGACGGCCTGCCACTGCACGGGCACGAGGAAGATGCTGGTGATCTTCTCCGCCTCGAGGGTGTCGAGCAGGGCCGCCGGGTCGAACGCCTGGAGGGGGTGGACCACCGTCACGCCGCCGAGCTGGAGGCTCGGGGCGATGGAGCCCAGGGCGGCGATGTGGAACATCGGCGCCGCGCCCAGGGCGCGCCCCTCCTCGTCGAACAGGCGGAAGACCCGGATGCAGGTCAGCGACTGCGCGGTGAGGTTCTCGTACGACAGCATGGCGCCCTTCGGGCGGCCGGTCGTGCCCGAGGTGTACATGATGAGCGCGGTCGAGTCCTCGGGGACGTCGACCGGCTCGTGCGGCTCGCCCTCCTCGGCGATCGCGTCGGCGAAGGTCGTCTGGTCCTCGACACCGCTCTCGCCGCCGATGACGATGTGGGCGCCCGGCTCCTCGCCCTGTGCCCGGATCGCGCCGACGAGCGGCGCGAGCATCGCGTCGGTCACGACGACCTTGGGCGTGCAGTCGCTGACGAGGTACGCCAGCTCGCCGGGCGTGAGCCGGAAGTTCACCGGCACCGCGATCGCGCCGAGCTTGTTGATGCCCAGCACGGCCTCGATGAACTCGGGATTGTTGAGCGTGATGAGCATGACCCGGTCACCCTTGCCGACGCCGCGGCGCGCGAGGGCGTCGGCGAACCGGGTGCTGCGGTCGCGCAGCTCGGCCCAGGTGGTGGTCTGACCGAGGTAACGCAGTGCCTCGGCGTCGGGCTTCATCTCTGCGTGGGTGGCGACCCACGTGTTCCAGTTGTTGCGGCGCGCCGCATGCAGCTCGGCGATGGGATCCGTGGCGGTGGTCATGGTCTCGGCCTTTCGTGGCGACGGTGGGTGACTGGTGGGTGGGTCAGGTGAAGTTCGGGCGTCGTTTCTCGAGAACGGACTTGACGCCCTCGGCGAAGTCGTCGGAGACGAGCAGTTCGCACTGCCCCTCGTGCTCACGTCGGAGGGCCTCGTCGAGCTCCGTGAGCGCGGCCAGGGTGACCGCCCGCTTGGTCAGCTCGAGAGCCCGCCGGGGGCCGCGCGCCAGGCGCCGCGCCAGCTTCTGCGCGGCCTCGTGCAGCTCGGCGGCCGGCAGCACGTCCACGACCAGGCCCACGTCGC